>CACYBP010000371.1 GCA_902772625.1 Oscillospiraceae bacterium | reverse complement strand
GAAAGCCATCCGGCAGCCGCGCGGTGCGCCAGATAGTCGTTGTCGTGGAGCCATCCGCTCTTTTCCCTTACGGACTCCGCCTTCATCCGCTTTCTGAGGCTCCGCACCCGCTTTTCAAAAGAGAATACCCGTCTTTTTCCCGGGACCACGGCGCGTGCGGCGCGCGCGCCTTCCTCCCGGAAGCCTTTTTCCCGCATAAAAAGTCCTCCGATACCAAGAAGGTTTCCCTTATTTTGTATCGGAGGTCATTATTCTATGCGCAGGCTTTCACACGCCTTGCTTCAGGAAAGCGAGAACGTACTCAGAAAAGTTTTCCGCGGCAGGCGTTGCGCCGACGCCCGGAAGCGCGAGCGCGATGGTACGCCGCGCGCCGGGCACGAGTTCCATGACTCTGACCTTGTCGCGCCTTCCCTCCAGAAGCAGCTCCGGCATGATGGTCATGCCCAGACCGTTTTCCACCATGGCCAGGATGGCGTAATCGTCCTTGGAGGAAAAGCGCACGTTCGGCTTGATGCCGTACGTATCCAGAGCCTTTCGTGTGTCGTGATCCGAGGATTCCAGAAGCGAGATAAAGGGCTCTCCCGCGATCCGCGTCACCGGAAGCTTTTCAAGCCCGGCGTACCTGTGATCGGGCGGAAGCACCGCCAGAAGCCTGTCCTCCTTCAGGGGGATGAACCGGCAGTTCGCGTTGGAGGGCAGGGTGACGAAGCCGATATCGATGGTTCCCTCGGAAAGCCAGAGCTCCACGTCGTGATAATCGCCTCCGAGGATGGTGATCTCGATCTCCGGGAAATCGTTTTCGTAGGCCTTGATGATCTGGGGAAGCCAGTGTACGGAAACGCTGGTGAAAGCGCCTATGCGAAGTCTTCCCTCGTGAAGCCCGCGCAGAGACGATACGGTCTGTCTGATTCGTTCCCCGTCGTTCAGAAGGCCCCGGATCGCCGGAAGAAGCCTTTTCAGGTTTTCCGTAGGAGTCACGCCGCCTTTGTTCCGCCGCAGAAGAGAAAGCCCGAGTTCCTCCTCCAGAGACCGGAGGATCCGGGAGACGCCCGACTGCGTATATCCAAGCTCCTCCGCGGCCGCAGAAAGACTTCCGCATTCCAGAACGCGCATCAGCACCTCATATTTCTGCGTTTCCATGTGATCAGATCATCCTTTTATATTTATTATGAGCATTTATCATATTATAGCACGGTTTTTCTCTCTTTGCAAGCTCCTCACCCTTGAAAGAGTATGCAAATTATTTTATAATAATACGAAATTCCGAGAAGGAGGATTTCTGATATGCAATTCAATACCGGCGAGCTGCTCGCTTTTCTTCTCTATTTCCTGATCGTGATCGGAATCGGGATCTTTTTCTTCTTCCGTACCCGCGGCGGTGGGGCCGCGGATTTTTTTCTGGGCGGCCGGAAGATGGGAAGCTGGGTCGCCGCTCTTTCCGCCTCCGCCTCGGATATGAGCGCGTGGCTTCTGATGGGACTTCCCGGCTCGATCCTGGCCTTCGGCATGGGAAAGGTCTGGATCGCGGTGGGTCTCGGGATCGGGACGATCCTGAGCTGGATTTTTCTGGCTCCCCGGCTTCGCCGGTTTTCCATTGTCGCAAGAGATTCCATCACCATCCCTCAATATCTTTCCAACCGCTTTTTAAGCAAGAGCAAGGCTCTGCAGGTGATTTCAGCGGTGGTCTTCCTGGTTTGTTACGCGGTCTATGCCGCCTCCAGCTTCAAGGCCTGCGGGACTCTTTTCCATACGGTTCTGGGGATGGATGAGAAGGCGGCCATGTTCTTGGCCGCGGGGGTCATTCTCCTTTACACATTCCTCGGCGGTTTCAGCGCCGTCTGCTGGACCGATTTCTTCCAGGGTCTTCTGATGATCGCCGCCATCGTGATCGCGCCGATCTTCGCCCTGAACGCCGTGGTGAACGGAGACGGGGCGTCCGCCGCCGGTCTCAGCGAGCACTATTTCAACTTCCTGCCCACCGGCAAATTCGACTGGGGCAGTATTTCTTCGATCCTTTCAGGTCTCGGCTGGGGGCTTGGATACTTCGGAATGCCGCACATCCTGGTGAGATTCATGTCCATTAAGACCGGCGATATGGTCAAAAAGAGCCGCGTGATCGCCTCGATCTGGACCGTGATCGCCCTGACCGCCGCGGCGGGAGTCGGCCTTGTGGGAAGGCTTTACGCCCCCGGGCTTGCCGAAAGCGGTCAGGAAACGGTGTTCATCGTTATGGTGCGCGGACTCTTCCCCGGCTTCATCGCCGGTATTCTGCTCTCCGCGATCCTCGCCGCCTCCATGAGCACCGCCGATTCCCAGCTTCTGGTATCCGCCTCGGCATTCTCCAACGACGTCTACCAGCCCATCTTCCGCAAGAACAAAGCCTCCAACAGGGAGATCCTTTGGGTCAGTCGGCTTGTCGTGTCGGCCATCGCCGTGATCGCGCTCCTGATCGCCATTACCCCCGGAAGCGGCAGCATCATGGATCTGGTGGAAAACGCCTGGGCCGGGTTCGCCTCTGCCTTCGGTCCCGCGATCCTGCTTTCGGTCTTCTGGAAGCGGTTCACCTACCGGGGCGCCTGTGCCGGGATCGTCGCCGGCGCACTGGCGGACGTCCTCTGGCTTATTTTCCTTTCAAAACCCACCGGGCTTTACGAGATCCTTCCCGGGTTCCTGGCAGGCCTTTGCGCCGCGGTCGTCGCCACCCTTCTGGACAAGGAGCCTTCGGAAGACGTGAAGTCTCTCTACGAAGAAGCGGTCTCCTATAAAGGCTGATCTCTTCCGGCGGACAAGCAGACCGCCCTTTTTACTCCGGAAAGGGCGGTCTGCTGTTTTCTCTTTTTATGGCTCCACGCCGTAAAAACGGCAGGCGTTCAGATAGGTATCCTCCGCGATCTTTTCAGGGGATTCTCCTTTGATCTCCGCGATCTTTTCGATCACGTAAACGAGATTGCGGGAATCGTTTCGCTTTCCCCGGTTCGGTTCGGGCGCCATATAAGGAGCGTCGGTCTCCACCATCAGCCGGTCCAAGGGGATCGTCTTCACTACCTCCAGAGGACGCCGCGCGTTGCGGAAGGTCAAAACGCCGGTGAAGGAGATCATCCACCCGCGCCTCAGGAGCCATGCGGCGCCGTCGGCGCTTCCGCCGAAGCAGTGGAACACCCCGGTGACCGCGGGGAACTCGCTTACGATCCCGACGGTATCCTCCCAGGCGTCCCGGGAATGAACGATGACCTTCTTCCCCGTCTCCTCCGCCATTTTCAGCTGCGTCCGGAAAAGCGCCTTCTGTTCTTCGGCGGATTCTTTTCCGTAATGGTAATCCAGGCCGATCTCGCCCACGGCGACGACGCGGCTGTCGGCGAGCATGTCCCGGATCCTTTCCGGGTCTCCCCCGCGCATTCTGAGAACTTCTTCGGGATGGATCCCCGCCGCGGCGAAGATCCACGGGTATCTCCGGGAAAGGGCGATCGCTTCCCGGCTGGTTTTGACGTCGCACCCGGGGATCACGACGCGCTTCACGCCAAAGGCGGGCAGGGACGATAAAAGCTCGTCCCTGTCGCCTTCAAAGACCTCGTCGGTATAATGCGCGTGGGTATCGAAGATCTGAAGGCTCATCTGAAGCGCGAGCCCGGCGTGATATCGCCGTCCACCACGATCAGGCGGATCACCTCCGGCTCGACCTCCTTGTGCGCCACATCCGCCGAGAGGAGCATCCCCTCGCTCATTTCGCCCCGCAGCTTTGCGGGCTTCAGATTGGCGACCACCATGCAGGTCTTCCCCACCAGGTCTTCGGGCTTATAGTATTTCGCGATGCCCGAAAGCACCTGCTTTTCGGCGTAGCCGAGATCCAGTCTGAATTTCAGGAGCTTGTCCGACTTTTCCACCTTTTCGCAGGAAAGGATCTTGGCCGCTCTCAGATCGACCTTCATGAAGTCCTCGATGGTGATCTCGGGTTCCCGATCGGCGTAAAGGACCGGCTTTTCCTTCAGGGAATCGTAATAGTCCCGGATCTCCTGAAGCTTTGTTTCCCGGTCGATGCGCGCGAAAAGCGGCGCGGCCGGCGCGACCTGCCACGACTTCACGGCGTCGAAATCCGACGCGGAATCCCAGCCGGTCACGTCTGTCCCGAGCGTTGCGAATATCTTTCCGGCGGTTTCCGGGAACACAGGCGTCAGGAGGATCGACGCGATACGGACGGCGGAAAGGAGGTTATAAAGTACCGCCTTCAGTCTTTCGCGTTTTCTTTCGTCCTTTGCCAGCGCCCAGGGCGTCGTTTCGTCGATATACTTGTTGCTTCTCTTCAGAAGGACGAAAACCTGATCGATGGCTTCGGAAACGCGGTATTCGTCCATCAGGGCGGCGTATTGCTTCACGGCTTCGGACGCGGTGCCGATCAGATCGTCGTCCTCCGCGGTCCTTTCCCCGCAGCCTTCGATAACGCCGTCAAAGTATTTCTTCACCATGGCGGTGGAACGACTGACCAGATTACCGAGAATGTTGGCAAGATCTGTATTGACCTTGTCGATCAGCATCTCGTAGGTCATGGACAGGTCGTTGGAAAAGGTCATTTCGGAGAGAAGATAATAGCGAAGCGCGTCTCTCCCGACAAATCTGACCGCCTCGTCGGCGTAGATGACGTTGCCCTTCGACTTGCTCATCTTTTCGGTCCCGAAGAGAACCCAGGGATGTCCCAGGACCTTTTTCGGCAGCTCCACCCCCTGCGCCATCAGGAAGGCGGGCCAGTAGAGGGTGTGGAACCGGACGATGTCCTTGCCGATCACGTGCAGATCGGCCGGCCAGTACTTTTTGAAGTTCTCACCCGAATTGCCGTCCGGATCGTAGCCCAGGGCGGTGATATAGTTGTGGAGCGCGTCGATCCAGACGTAGACCACGTGCTTCGGATCGAAGGGGACCTTGACGCCCCAGGTAAAGGTGGAGCGGGTGACACAGAGATCCTGAAGACCCGGCTTCAGGAAGTTGTTGATCATCTCGTTGCGCCGGGCCTCCGGGACGATGAAGTCGGGATGCTCCTCAAAGAATTGAAGAAGCTTCGGGCCGTACGCGGAAAGCCGGAAATAATAGGCCTCTTCCCGCTCCCGCGAAAGCTTCGCGCCGCAGTCGGGGCAGGTGGCGACGCCTTCCTTCATGACCACCTGAGAATCAGTATAGAAGGACTCGTCCGAGACGCAGTACCAGCCCTCATAATCCTTTTTGTAGATGTCGCCCTTGTCATAGAGCTTCTGGAAGATCCTGCTGACACGCGCTTCATGATCCTCGTCGGTGGTGCGGATGAAATAATCGTATTCAAAGCCGAGCATGTCCCAGATCTCGCGGATCTTGTTGGAGATGCGGCTGGCATGCTCCTTGGGAGTGATTCCCTCCTCGGCAGCGATCTGTTCCACCTTCAGGCCGTGCTCGTCGGTGCCGGTACACACGAAGACGTCGTACCCGCGCAGTTTCTTGTAGCGGGCGATGGCGTCGGTCAGGATCGGCTCGTAGCAGTTGCCGATATGCGGAACACGGCTTGCATACGGGATCGCCGTGGTGATATAGAATTTTTCTTTGGCCATAATTCTCTGTCGTCTCCTTTATTTCTGGATCCAGACCGAAAGCTCTCCCTCACCGCGGTTGTTCCAGGCGTAATAAGGCACCGCGGTAAAGGTCTCCTCCGCTCTTGCGGGTTCGTAATCGCGATAAAGCGAAGTGAAAGCGCCTGTCCGGCGCGAGCCGCGGAAGGTAACGGCGGTCACGCCGCCGAGAAGCGCGGGATCGTAATGCGTTTTAAACCGGGGATTGGCCGCGACGCGAATATCGCCGAGGGAGGCGCCGTTGTCGCATTCCTCCAGGCAGTAGACCAGAGGTCCGCGCAGGATCGCGATCTTACCGCAGTCGGCGTACACCCGGGGATCGGCCTCCACCATGCGTACCGGCATCGGGAAGTCCAGAAGGATCTCGTCGCCGTTATGCCATTCTCTTTCAAAGAAGGCGTAGCCCTTTTCCACCTTGTCGGGACCCTTCCCCGCGGCGGTCGCCGAAGGGTTCCTGGCCCAGCCGGGAAGCCGGAAGGCCAGAGTCGCCTTCACAGGCTCCTTCATCGAAAGCTTCACGCGGACCTTGCCCTGATCCGGGTATCTGGTGGTCTGGGTGAGAACGAGCTTTTTTCCGTCCAGAGTCACTTCTCCGCGCATCGGCCCGTAAAGATGGGTATAGACCGTGTCCTTTTTGTTCGTGCTCATGAAATAGCCGCCGACGCTGGCGATCACGCGCATGATGTTGGGCGGGCAGCAGGAGCAGTCGAAGAGTCTGACGCGGGACGCCGGGCGGTTGTTCGCGCCGCTGACCTTGAAGAAATGCAGATCCGAAGGCTTCTGCTCCAGGGGGTTTTCATAGAAGAAGGACACGCCGTCCAGAGAGATGCCCGCCAGAGCGCCGTTATAGAGCTGCAGCTCCATGTTGTCGGCAAAGCGGCTGTCGGGATCCATGTTCAGGAGTCTTTGGGCCAGGAACACGAAGGCCAGCGAAGCGCAGGTCTCGGTATAAGCCTCGAAATTCGGCAGGAAATAATCAGGGCCGAAGGCTTCGCCGTGCTTCATGTTGCCGAAGCCGCCGGTGATATACATCTTCTTGTCCATGGCGTTATGAAAGATGCGTTCTGCTGCCTCCAGAAGCGCCTCGTCGTTCGTGGCGTCGGCCACGTCGGCCGCGCCGGAGAAGAGATAGCCGCAGCGGACCACGTGTCCCTCAGCACTCTCCTGATCCCGGACGGGAGCCTGATCCTGAGCGTAGCGCTTGTCGTCGTTGAACCAGTGGAAGGTGGCCTCCTCTTTGGTGCCGCGTTCGTCGATGAAATGCTTCGCCAGATCGAGATACCGTTTTTCGCCGGTGGCGCGCCAGAGCTTCACCAGGGCAAGCTCGATCTCCTCGTGTCCGGGGGTGAAGAAGGCCGCTTCCTTCGTGACCGTGAAAACCTCCTCGATCAGGTCGGCGTACCGCGTCATCAGATCCAGGAATTTTCTCTTTCCGGTGGCTTCGTAATAGGCCACGGCGCCTTCGATCAGGTGTCCGGCGCAGTAAAGCTCGTGATTCTCGCGCACCGTCCAGCGGTTGGCAAGCTCCACCGTCTGATAATAGGAATTGAAATATCCCTCGGCGGACATGCCGTCCTCGATCATATTCACCAGAGCGTCGATCTGATCCTCCAGCTCGGGATCCTTCCGGTAGGAAAGGGTATACGCCGCGCCTTCGATCCATTTGGCCATATCGGAATCGAAAAAGATGTGCGGCTTATGAGGGTCTCCGGTGCGCCAGGTATGGCCCAACGCGGCCACGCGGCCCGAGGCGTCAAACTGCTCATACACGGCGTCCACCGTGTTGTCGGCCACCACGTCCTGCCATTTTTTCCAGAAGCCGCCGGTCATTCTGACCTTCTGATAATTTACGCTTTCAAGATGCAGCATAGAATCCTCCTTATTTCAATCCGGATTTCCATCCAGGATATATCTGTGTTCTCCGGCGCTGACGGTCTCCTTCACGCCTTCCAGCTCCACGTCGGCCTCGGTCCCAAAGGGCAGCGAAAGCTCCACATAGATCTTTCCGTACTTTTTATGCCACCTCGCCGAGATCTCGCCCTTCGGCGTGTCCACCGAAGCCGACGCGTAGAGAAGCTTTTTCGGCATATAGGGCTTGAAGGTGAAGCGTGACCAGCCACCCTCCGTGGGGGCAAGACCTGCCAGATGAGAATAGAACCACGCTCCCACCGAGCCGTACATGGGATGATTGTGGGAATTCATACCGGGGTTCTTCTTCAGTTCGAACCGTTCCCATACGGTGGTGGCCGCGTTCTGGATCATAAAGCCGTAGCCCGGATACTCCTCGCGGGTCATAAGGGCGTAGGCGTCGTCCACGTAGCCGTATTCCGAGAGCATTTTCAGCATATAGACCGTGGTGAGATTGCCGGTGGTGAATTTGTATTCTCTGCCGGCAAGATCGTCCCGGAGCTTTTTCGCGAATCCCTGCCGCGCCTCCTCGGGAAGGATCCCGAGCCACAGGGCAAAGGCGATCTCCCCTTCGGAATCGTTGGAAAGCGTTCGCTTTTCGGGATCGTACCACCGATCCAGGAAGGCCTTTCGGATCGCTTCCGCGCGGTTCTTCTGAAGCTCCGCCTCTTCCCGGTCGCCAAGAACGGCAGCCATCCGGGAAAGCAGCTTCGCGTTATAGTAATGATACCCGGTGGACATCAGCCGCCCGTCGGTGACGATGGATCTCGCGCCGTCGTCCCCTTCGCAGGCATATTTCGGTCCGGCCCAGTCGCCGTAGTAGCTGTAATCCACGATATGCCCTTCGGAATGTGCCTCCAGGCAGTCCGACCAGGCTTTATACGCGCCGTAGTTTCTTTTCAGCGTTTCCCGGTCCCCGTTATGAAGCCAGTTCTGCCACCCCGCCACCAAAAAAGAGGAGCAGACCGGGTCGGCCGGACGGTTTCCGTATACCAGCGGCGCGGTGCAGGTGATGGCGCCGTCGGCCCCCTGCTCGTCCTTCAGGTCGTCGTCGATCTTCGGGAAGAGAGAGGCGACGCTGAAATTATAAGGTGTCTCCTCAAAGCGCACCGTCGCGTCGTTCATCCATCCCATGCGCTCGTCTCTCTGGGGGCAGTCGGTGGCTATGCCGATGAGATTGGATCTTTCGGTCATGACGACGTTTTTCTGCACGGCGTTGAGAAGCGCGCTGCCCGATTCAAAAGAGGAAGCATTTCGTATATCGGTGGCGATGGCCTTGGCCGAAACGTCTTCCCGGGCGAGCGGCCCGTGCCATCCGCGGATCTCGGCGTACCGGAAGCCGTGATAGGTAAAGCGCGGTTCCCAGACAAAATCCCGTCCGGAGGCGACGACGCGGTCGGTGGCCTTCGCCGTGCGGAGCGGCGCGGTATAAAGACCTCCCTCCTCGTCAAGCTCCTCCGCATGCCGGATCACGATCTCGGATCCCGCGGGCTGGGAAGCGCTGACGTGAAGTGAAAGGAATCCCTGCATATTCTGCCCGAAATCGAGAAGATACGCCCCGTCGGTCTTTCTCGTGACCGAGCGCGCAAGATAGCTCTCCTGTACCCGAATCGGTTCCAGATAATCATAGATCGGCTCGGGACGGCTTTCGGAGACGGTCGCCGCATATCCCGTGAAGGTCTCCCCGATCCGGTCGTCGTAGCTTTCGCCGTCGAAGAGATGGGAGAAGAAGGTCTTGCCTCTTCCCACCTGCCAGGAGCCGTCGGTCTCCACGATCTCCTCCCGGTCGCCGAAGCGCATCAGGAGGAAGGCGCGAAGCTCGGGGGTCCCGAAGAAGGTGACCGCTTTTCTCTGCTCCGCGTTCAGGTATCCCGAAAGATTGCGCCGCCATCCGTCGCCCAAAGCCACGGTCAGGTCGTTTTCCCCCGCGGCGATCTCCACGGGATACGCCTCATAAAAGCGTCTTTTTTCAAAATGAGAAAGATTCGGAGCCAGAAGCCTGTCTCCGACTCTTTTTCGGTTCAGCCTCGCCTCCGCGATGCCCGCGGCCGAAAGAAAGAGGAATGCCTCGTCTGGCTTCCGGTCGGCGTGAAAACACTTCCGGAAAAGCGAAACGCAGGAGGCTTCCGACGCGGGATCCGCGATCCACGCGCCGTGAAATCTTTCAAGATGCCAGACAGTAAAAGCGCTTTCGCCCTTTTCGCTCGTTTCTCCCCGCTCGTCCCGGAGCTCCAGCGTCCAGCGGATCCCGGTCCCGGCCTTTTCGGGAAGCCTGAGAATCGCAAACTGTTCTTCGCTTTCCACCCAGCCGGTGTCGGTCTTTCCGGCGGTCAGGCGGTAGGCGGACTGCTTTTTGCCTCCGTGATCGTGAAAGGCGCCCCAGAAGAACGCGATCTTGCCGTCCGAGGTGTGACGGGTCCGCATGTTGACAGGCTGAAACATCCCTATGCCCCCTTTTTCTATTATGCCTAAGAATACCACAGTTTTCCCGGTCTTGTCAATTGCATTGCGCGGTTTCTTATGCTATACTTGCTCTATAAGATACCGTTGAAAACCGAAAAGGAAAGGATGATCCACCGTGTCTTTTGGTCCGGAAATCGATCTCGCGAATCTCTTCCGCATCACCGGCCGTGTGTCCCGGTCCGTTTCCGCCGAAAACTTCACCGGCGAAAAGGGCAGGGGCGGCATGGCTCTGGAAGGTACCGGGGCCAACGCCGCACGGGAGCTCGGTCAGAAATGGAAGGTCTCCCCCAGCGTCCTGATCCCCCGCCACTCTCTCTTCACCGCCGCCGATATCAAGGGCGAAGGCGTGATCCGTCACATCTGGGCCACCCTCGGAGGCCCGGCCACCATGAACCGTTCTCTGATTCTACGGATCTATTGGGACGGGAACGAGTTCCCTTCCGTGGAATGTCCCATCGGCGATTTCTTCGCCTCGGCGATCCCGGCTTACGGTCAGATCTCCTCTCTCGCGGTATGTCTGAATCCCGGGAGCGGGATGAACTGCTATTGGGCCATGCCCTTCCATAAGGGCTTCCGCGTGACGGTGGAAAACCGGGACGACGCGGATATCACTCTCTATTATCAGATCGACTATACGCTGGAAAGCGTTCCCGGCGACGCGGGAAGCTTTCACGCCTTCTGGCACCGCACCAATCCCCTGCCCGAAAAGGAGGACTACGTGATCCTTCCGAAAATCGAGGGGCACGGCCAGTACGTCGGCACCTACATGCTCTGGGGCTCCAACAGCAACGGCTGGTGGGGCGAGGGCGAGATCAAGTTCTTTCTGGACGGAGACCGGGAGTTCCCCACTGTCTGCGGCACCGGCACCGAAGACTATTTCTGCGGCTCCTATGATTTCGGCGTGGGCGGCGAATATAAGCCCTTCACCTCCCCCTACTCCGGCATGCCCTACGTTTCCCCCCAGTACGGAGAATACAATTCCCAGAAGCGCTTCTCGCTTTACCGGTGGCATATCGCCGATCCCGTTTATTTTTCTGAGGATCTCCGCGTGACCATCCAGGCGCTCGGCTGGAGAAGCGGCGGGCGGTATCTCCCGCTCAGGGACGACATTTCCTCGGTGGCTTACTATTATCTTGACAAGCCCTCGCCTCTGCCCCTGCCGCTTCCCGGACGGGACGAGCTGGAGCTTTGCTGAACGGGAGGAAAAGCGATATGTCTGAATTTCTGGAAGCGTGCATGGTGATCGCCTTCGGCATCTCCTGGCCCATGAACATCGTAAGATCGCTCCGGTCCCGGACGGCTAAGGGAAAGAGCCTTCTCTTTCTGGTTTTTATCCTTCTGGGATACGTGGCCGGGATCGCCTCCAAGCTGATTTCCGGCAACATCACCTACGTGTTCTTCTTTTACGTGCTGAATCTTCTGATGGTCAGCTTCGATACCGTCCTGTATTTCAGGAACCGCAGACTCGACAGGCTTGCGGAGAGATCCTGATCCCATTTCTCACCGGCACGGGGGACTTCACGTCCTCTCAAACTCCACGTTTCCGACAGAAAGGATGAGAAAAATTGTTTTGCATCAAATGCGGGAAGCCCCTTGCGGAAGGCGCGCTGTTCTGCGGTTTCTGCGGCGCGAAAGTCGTGATCCCCGAGGAGAACAGAGCGCCCGCCGGTTCTTTCTCCGGTTCTTCCGGCGCAAACCCGGGAGGCGCGCAGTCCACGGCCGCAAATGCCGGCCGGTACTCCGTACCCTCTATGGGTCAGAACGCATACGCTTCCTATACCTCTCCGAATACCGGCAGCTATCAGGCGCCGCGCCAGGGAAACCGCCCCGGCTTCGATATCGCGGAATTCTGGAAGACTCACTGCGCTCCGATCCTCTCTACCCATAATGAATCCTCGTTCATGGATCCTCAAAAATGGTATGCCGGCAGCGCCGCGGGGATCCCCCGTGACGTTCTGGAAAAGGCCTCAAGCTTTATCGGCGGCGGTTCCGTCCTGCCGGACGAGATCATCGCGCTTGTCATTATAAATCCGAACGTTCTGAGGAACGCAGCCGGCCGGATCGGTTTCGTCTTCTGCCGCGACCGCTTCTGCTACAAAGGCTCGGGATACAATCCAAGGGACGGATACAAAGGAATGCTGATAGGCGGACCTTTTTACTCTCTGGCAAAAAGCGCCGGCCGGAAAAGCGCCGCGATCCGCTACGCGGATATCGCTTCGCTTACCGCGCACGGGGAATACCTCGACGTCTTCCTGAAGCAGGGCGG
>CACYBP010000370.1 GCA_902772625.1 Oscillospiraceae bacterium | reverse complement strand
TCCTGCTCTCGATCGTTCTGATGTTCCTGCGCCCGACAAGGCGTTTCGGGACCGCGATGCTTTTCGGTCTCGCCATCGGCTTTCTCATCACCAATCTCTTTCTCAAGGTCTATATCGCGCGTCCGCGTCCCTACGCGGATCAGTCCAGCATTTTCTATCAGTATTGGCTGACCGTCGGGCAGAATGTGGAGAGCGACAAGAGCTTTCCCTCCGGCCATACCACAGCCGCCTTTGACAGCATGACCCCGGTTTTCATCCTTGGCAAGAGGCGTCTGAAAGCTCTGGCGCTGACCTTCTGCATCCTGATGGGCATTGCGCGGATCTATCTCTGCGTCCACTTCCCCAGCGATGTGCTCGGCGGCGCGATCGTCGGCGTCCTCGCGGGCTGCGTCGCGGTTCTTCTGGCCTCAAAGCTGCCGAGGCGCTGGTACACCTGGAATCTTTCAAAAAAGAAAACAGGACTCCACGAGCTTTGATTGGAAAGCGCCGCAGCAGCATCCTGTCCTCGGTCGGAAAAGCTGTAAAGCAAACCTGAATCACGCTGTTTTGTCAAATGATGCAAAAGCGCGCGGCGCATATCGTCTCCGTTCCGGCAAACGATAAGGCCGGGCGGTCATGACCCGAATTGATCATTGCGGCGCTCTCAAACTCAATACAGAATTCGGAGCAGGTCATCTCGGCCTGCTCCGAATCTTTTCAGGAGGAATCGCTCTGTCTGTTGTTCTTTTCCTCAAGGAATTGAATAAAGGCATCCTCAGAAAGCGGTTTCGCAAAGTAGAAGCCCTGGATATAGTCGCAGCCCATGCTTTCAAGCATTTCGACCGCCTCGCGCGTTTCCGCGCCTTCGACCACAAGCTGCTTGCCCGTTTTCTGCATCATGCGCATCGTGTATTCAAGGATCGTTCGTCCGTTTTCGGTTGATACCTCGTCCAGCACGCTTTTATCAATCTTGACGAGGCGCAGGGGGAGCCGGTTGATCCGCTGAATGCTGGAATAACCGGTACCATAATCGTCCAGAGCAAAGCTGTACCCCATCTTTATCAGCGCGCTTATGTTCTCCAGCATGATCTCGCCGATGTTTTCATAGGTCGTTTCCGTGATCTCCAGATTGATCGTGCGCGGATCGACGCCGTATTTTTTTTGCAGCGCGCTGAGCTTCGCAGGCAGGCTGCTGTCCATGCACTGGGCGACAGAGAGATTCATTTCAACAAACTGAAGACCGAGGGCGTCAAGATCATGCTCTGAAACGAAACGGAACACCTGGTTTGAAATCTCGTCTCCGAGCGGGATGATGAGTCCCTGCGCTTCCGCCGCGGGGATAAAAATGCCCGGAGAGATAAGGCCGTATTCCGGGTCGTTGATCCGGGCCAGTGCTTCAGCGGAGCAGAATTGCCCGGAACGGACGTCGTAAATAGGCTGGTAAACCATCTCGATTCGGCCTTCCCTGATTGCCCGGTCAAGGATCTCGTCGATATGTACCTCGAGGATAAAGGTTCTGGAGTTTACGATCTCACAGGCGCGGACAACGGCACGCTCCCGGTTGTCGATCTTCGTAAACTTGTGCCCGAAGCTGATGATCTCTTCCGCCTTTTTCAGGTCTTCGGGACAACGGATCAGACAAATGCGCATCTCAGAACGGACGTCCATGCCCACATTTCGTAAATCCTCGCCGACCGTGAGCAGCAGACGTTTTCCCATATTTCCCGTGATGGCGTCTTCCGCGCCCGTGATCAGATAGATCGTACCGGGCCGTTCCAGGTAGAGCTCGGCGCGGTGCGGGTGCTTCCATCTGATCGCGCGGATACCGTCCGCAATTCTGGAAAGGTATTCGTTATACTTCTGATCGCCTAAATAATTCCGGAGCTCTCTTCCGTTCAGGAGCTGGATCACGATGATCTGTACGTGTTCGTGCGAACGCAGGATGTTTTTCAGATCCGCCTGGTAGGAAGCCCAGCTCAGCATACCCGCCTCGCTGTCCATCCGCTCCTCCGGACGCATGACGGCGAGCATGATCAGCATTTCTCCCAACGCGGTACAGAACATCTCCAGCAGCGTACGCGGACGGA
>CACYBP010000369.1 GCA_902772625.1 Oscillospiraceae bacterium | reverse complement strand
ATTTAAGCCATTTTCGCCGTTGGGCTATTTTGTCTGTTAATCACAACAAAAAAGCGTCTTTTGTCTTTCGACAAAAGACGCTTTTTTTGAACGGTGTGTTCCGTTCGCGCGGAACGCGACGTCCGGCTTCGCCAGGTGACGTGCCCTCCGGGCGTAATGTGTGCCTTCGGCACGTGAAAAGCGGATCCTGACGCAGGCGGTCCGCATGCGATAAACCCGAGAGGCGCGCCCCGATCGAAGAACAGAAGATCCCCGCCGCGGCTCAAAAAAGCGGTTGCCATTTCCGGGAAAATATGATATACTCTCTTTTCGTAAAGGGGAGTAGCTTGCACGCCGCGGGCGTGTTGCGCGTCTTCGTCAGGCCGGGATGAAAATCCCCGGAGTGCGTTCGGAAAGCGAGACTTTTACGGCTGACCCGTCACGCCGTAAAGGTCCTTTTTTTGCCCTCCGGCCTCCCCCACTTCTTCCAAGGAGAAACGAGCCTATGATCTACGCCATCCTCCTCTTCGCCGCCACCTACGTCCTGATGCTGGCTCTGCCGAAATACCGGCCCTTCGTCGCTCTCGGCTCGGCGGTGATCTTCATCGTGTCGGGCATGCTGCCCGCCGCGAAAGCGCTTTCCTACGTGGATTTCAACGTGCTGATGATGATCGCGGGCACCATGGGGATCGTGGCGCTTCTGATCGAATCGAAAATGCCGGCGCTGCTCGCCGACCTGATCCTGGAAAAGGTGCCCAACGTCAAATGGGCCATCGTGGTGCTTTCGCTCTTCGCGGGGCTGGTGTCGGCCTTCATCGACAACGTCGCCACCGTCCTGATGATCGCGCCCATCGCCATGGCCATCGCCAAAAAGCTTCAGATCAACCCGGTGGGCATGATCATCGCTATCGCCGTGTCCTCCAACCTGCAGGGGGCGGCGACCCTGGTGGGCGACACCACCTCCATCATGCTGGGCGGATACGCGGGGATGGATTTCCTCGACTTCTTCGCCTTCCAGGGAAAGCCCGGGATCTTCTGGGCGGTGGAGCTGGGCGCGGTCTGCGCGGCCTCGCTGCTTCTCATCCTCTTCCGGAAGGAGACCGGCAAGGTGGAGACCGTGGGGCGCACCAAAGTGACCGCCTATTTCCCCTCGGTGCTGATGTTGGGGACCGTGGTGCTTCTGATCGCGGCCTCCTTCTTCCCCGGCCGCCCCGCCCTGACCAACGGTCTGATCTGCATGGCGCTTCTCTTGGTCGGGATCGTGTGGCGGTGCATCCGGGAAAAGAGCGTCCACGCGGCCTGGAGCGTTCTGAAGGAGATCGATATCTCCACCCTCGGGCTTCTGTTCGGTCTCTTCATGGTGGTGGGCGGCATCACCGAGACCGGCGTGGTGGACGCCATCGCGTCGCTTTTCACGAAGATCAGCGGCGGGAACCTCTTCCTGATCTACACCATTCTGGTGTGGGCAAGCGTCCTCTTCTCCGCCTTCATCGACAACATCCCCTACGTGGCCACCATGCTTCCGGTGACCCAGGGCATCGCCGCCGCCATGGGCGTCGATCCGACCATCCTCTATTACGGGCTTCTGTCCGGCGCGACCCTCGGCGGCAACCTGACCCCGGTGGGCGCCTCGGCCAACATCACCGGCATCGGCCTTCTGCGCAGGGAGGGATACGAGGTGAAAAACCGCGACTTCTTCCGCATCGGCATCCCCTTCACGCTGGCGGCCGTGATCCCCGCCTATATCTTCTTCTGGATCTTCTACGCGCCCTGAAAACGCCTTCAAAGGCGGTCTTTCCCGCGGGAAAGACCGCCTTTTCTTTTGCCCTCCGCGCTTGCAAAACCACGGGTTCTGTGGTATGCTTTTCTTGAAAAAAAGGGAGGCCCCGTTCCGGGCCTCCCATGCGAAAGAAGGAAACCGTTTTGGCCATCGTCACCATCGTCGGCGCGGGCATGATGGGCTCCGCCCTCGCCTTTCCCGCCCGGGAAAACGGCAACGAGGTGCGCCTTGTGGGCACCCACCTCGACCGGGATATCATCGACGCGTGCCGGAAGACCGGCCGCCATCCGAAATTCACCCGCGACTT
>CACYBP010000368.1 GCA_902772625.1 Oscillospiraceae bacterium | reverse complement strand
TCCTCCTCGGTGCGTCCGCCGATGCGGGCAAAGGGGCCGATGAAATCGCCGTCTCCGGCCAGCCGGAGCTTTTCCGGAAGGGTCAGCCCGGGATCGACCTCATACTCCTCCCGGGCGATAAAGGCGTTTTCGTCTTCGTTCTGCCTTTCGACCCGCGCGTCCCCGATCCGCCGGACCGCCAGAGGCGCAAGAAGCCCGGCCGCCAGGGCAAGGCTCACCAGAAGGCCGTAGATCAGGCGGGGAGAGAGCTTTTTACGCGTTTTCTTTTCCACAGTCCCCGCCTCCTTTCCCGTCCTCTTCCGCAGGGAATACCCGACCGGCCGAAAAGCGCGCCGTGACGGCGGTGCCCTTTCCCTCCTCGCTCCGGAAAGCGAGAGAGCCCCGGTGCAGCTCCGCGATCTTTTCGCAAAGCGTCAGGCCCAGTCCCGCGCCGCCGTTTTGACGGGAGCGCGCCTTGTCCACCCGGTAAAAGGCCTCGGTCAGATGCGCCAGGGCCTCCTTCGGGATGCCCGGGCCGTCGTCCTGCACCGTAAGGAGAAAGCCCTCCCCGGTCATATTCACCCGGATCAGGATCCTGCCGCCCCCGGGCATGGCCCGGGCGGCGTTCTCGGTGAGGTTGGTGAGCATCGAGAAAAACAGAGCCTCGTCCAGCTTCGCCTCCCCCTCCTCGCACTCCTCCTCCAGCCGGATCGCCTTCGCCTCCATCAGGCGGGCGTTCCTTCTGACAAATTCCCGCACGAGCGTTCCCGGAGAGGCGGTCTTCCATTCGGCCGTTCCGTTCCCCGCCACCAGGATATCCAGAAGCTTTGCCGAAAGGTTCTCAAGCCTTTTCCCCTCCGAGAAAATGTAAGCCGCGGCGTCGCGGGCCTCCTCCCCCTCCAGGGAGCCCGAGCGGATCAGGTCGGCGTACCCGATCACCGAGGTCATGGGCGTTTTCACCTCATGGGCGAAATACCCCATGAAGCGTTCCTTCTTCTCGCCCTCCTCCCGGATGGTATCGACGCTCTTTTCCACGCTTTCCGCCATGCGGTTGAATTCCCGGGAAAGCATCCCCAATTCGTCGTCCCCGCCCTCCGGCGCCCGGGCGGAGAGATCTCCCCCCGAGATCCTGCGGGAGGCGCCGGCCAGTACCGCCAGCGGCCGTGTCAGGATCCGGGCCGATATATAAGAGAATACCGCCGCCAGAAGCACGGTGATCAAAAAGGCGAAAAGATAGGTCTTTTCCTGTCCGTCCCGGAGCCTATAGACCTCCGACACGTCGAAGGTCATGCCCAGGGCCGCCGTCTTTCCGGAGGAGATCCGGCCGACGATGCGGATCTGCTCTTTTCCGCGTTCGCCCGCCTCCACCCGGAGGACGCAGCCCGCCTTTTGCATGGCCGCAAGATCCTCCTCCGCCCGGCTCGTTTTCCCGCCGGCGCCCCAGTGATAGAGCAGCGCGCCGTTTTCCTCCCGCAGCCAGATGCCCGACCAGGACTTTGTCCCGCCCGAGGTAAACTGACGCAGGATCACCGTGGGGTTCGCCCCCGTCCGGTCGTTTCCCTCCGCCAGCGAAAGCGCCTCCGCCACCGAGCGGTAGGCGGTCACGGCCGCCTCCTTTTCCCGGTCCAGGGCGGAGCGGAAGGAGGAATCGAGCAGGATCCCCGCCCCCGCGGCGAAGACCAGCGAGATCAGGATCACGGTCGCCGCCGCGATCTTCAAAGAGAATTTCACGGCTCTTTCTCCTCCCCCGGGACGTAGCGGTATCCCACCCGGCTGACCGAGCGGATCTTATTCTCCCATCCGAGCTTTTTCCGGAGCCTCTGCACGTTCAGATCCACCACCCGGATCCCGCTTTCCGAATCGTCGCCCCAGATCCTTTCATAGATCGTCTCCCGGAACAGCGCCGTATCCGGATTGTCCAGAAACAGCGTCAGAAGATCGTATTCCCGCCGGGTGAGAAGGACCGGTTCCCCGTTCCGGCGCACCTCCCGGGATGCGCGGTCCACCGTGAGCTCTCCCGCCGTGACCGGCTCGTCCCGCCGCCCCGCCCGGCGGAGCACCGCCGCCACCCGGGCCAGAAGCTCGGCGATCTCAAAGGGCTTGACGATATAATCGTCGGCGCCGATGGTCAGCCCCTTCACCCGGTCGCGCACGTTTCCCATGGC
>CACYBP010000367.1 GCA_902772625.1 Oscillospiraceae bacterium | reverse complement strand
GTTTCCGCCGCCGCCACCGCGGCGCTCTCCCGCCGTGCGTCCCTAAAGGAAAAGCCCCTGCTTTCCAGCAACGTCGGCTATCTCTACGCCGAGAGCCGTCTGAAGGCTTACGCTGAGAAGGTCAAGGGCACCGATAAGGATATCAGCGAGATCCACCTCAACGTGAGAAACGATTCCGACGAGCCCATCCAATCCATCGAGGTGGCCTTCACCTCCTACGGACTTTTCAATGACGTCCGATCCACCGTTTCGTGCACCAACGCCGACGGCTCGCCCTATCAGAAGGATGAACTGATCACGTTCAGCATCCCGTTCCCGGAAGAAGCCGACCGGAAAGATTACGACCTCGGCGTAACGGTCTATATGCCGGACGGAAGATCCTTCTATACCGGATCGGTCTCCTCCTGGGAGCTGGAAGAGTCCGGCATCAGCTATTCGATCGTCGGGAATTCCTCCACGGGCTTTGACCTGATCCGTTCCGACAGCAAGTAACAAAGACCGGCGTATACGGCGCCGGAGACGATTCCTCCCTTTTCGTGCAGGAACGCATGGAGAAAGCGCGCGGCCCGAAGGCCGCGCGCTTTCTTTGTATCGCGTTCAGAAGATATCCTCCCACGCCGTTTTTTCCGGCCAGGAATCGTCGCCCACGGTACGGCGGATATGATCGGTCAGGATCCTGTACTTTTTCAGAAGATGCGGGGATTTCAAAAGCTCGTTCCGAAACTCCTCACGGCCGAAGAAATACTCCATCACCCGCGCTCTGTCCTCCTTGGCGAAGGTCTTGCTGTATTCGTCGACAAAATACGCCTTGTCGGGATCCTCGACGAAGAGCGTCCATCCTTCGATCGGCTCCGGATTTTCATACTGTTCCTGATAGGAAAAGCCCGGGGGAGAGACGGCGTTCCATTCGTCGTAGGGAAAATCCTCCTGGGTACTGTCCTCGACGGCGTGCCATAATTCGTGGATCAGGGTGCATTTCAGATCGTAATTATAGGACATGTCGAACACGATCTCGTACGTACCGGAAGTGAACTCGTATCTTTCGTAGGCGATGACGCCGTAGGTGCTTTCGATCTGCCCGGTCAGCATAAACAGAAGTCCGTTATCGCGTCCCTTCCGAAAATGCAGGAAAAAGCTCTTCGGATAACGGGCAAAGAGAGCATCCATGATCTTCAGGGATTCATGGATGGATTCGATCTCTTCCGCAGTTTCCCATTCGCTGGAGGGATGGACGCTGAAGCCCGCGTCCTGGGAAAGCATCGCGCACTCATTTGAAAGCAGGATGCGCAAGCCGTATTTTTCTTCCAGCGTATCGGCCTTTTCGCGGCACTCCAAAAGCTCCTCTGAGAGTCTGGTGCGTTCGCCGGCCTCTTCAAACCAGGCGAGGAGTTCCCCGTCAACAGGCTGGATCAGAGCGGGCGAAAGGGGGGCGCTCCTTTTGATAAAGCGCAGAAAGCTTTTCCGGATCAGCGTGGGGACAAGCTCCCCGTCTTCGTTTTTCTCAATGCGGAAAAAAGCATCGAGATCCTCAATGAAATAAAGATCCGAAGCCGGATCCCCCGTGTCTTCCATCCAGGCGTAAGCGTTATCCAAGGGGGAGAAGAGGATGGCTTCGTCCCCGCGCCGGAACAGACAATACCCGCCGTCAAGGCTGGTTTCCTCATAGGTCTCTTCCGGGGGATCCCGAAGGCTTCGCAGTTCCTCTCCGTCCCAGAAAAGATAAGGCTCCTCCTGTTCACCCGACAGGATCACGCCGCTTTCCGTCCTTCCGGTATAAGAAAGATATCCTTTCCGCAAAAAGAGAAGCTCACCCGACTCCGGGTCAAAAAGAGCTGTACAGGTCTCGTGATCCCGTGCCGCCGCCATAAGAAGGCGGTCACTGTCGGGAAGCATCGCCTCTATATAGGAGACCTGCATCCCGGCAGGCAACGCGACCTTTTCGATCAGGCCGGAGGACAGATCGGCCCGGAAAAGCTCCCGTGCGGCAAAATAGGCATACCGTCTGTCGGTGGAAACAAAGGCGAAATCCGCCTCCGAAAAGGTCAATTCGTCCTTTATTTGCCCCGCGGCGTCGAAAAACGTATACCTGGTCCCGCCGTCAGGATCCGGTTCCGAGACGAGAAAGGTGCCGTCGTCGAAAAGATGATTGGAAAGCGTCGCCGCAAAGGGAAGGGAGAGGGAATTAACGACGCTTCCCTCTTTGGGATCGTAGATCAGGAGCGTGCGCACGCCCCATTCCGGGGAGACGTCCTCCGGATCCTGCCCGTCGCCGATCTCCGGTTTCGGAAGGATCAGCAGGGTGTCCTCAGGCCCCTCGAAGATCGCGGCGTAATCGGAGGCTGTATCGAGAGGGGCATAGCGAACGACGGGGGCTTCCGGTTCAGCCGGTTCCGGGGGATCGGGAAGCTTTGGCTCCGTGGTGCTTTCCGGGAAAAGGGAAAAAGGAAGCCGGCTTCCCTCATCGGAGAAGCCGGGCAAAAAAGAGCATCCCGCGAAAGCCGCGGCCAGAAGGACGCAGCAGAGGATCGTGATCGCCGCCGTCCGCGCCGGCCGGAAATCCTTCATATTCTGTCCTCCGATCCTGTGATCCGCTTTAAATCAGCCCCGAAAGAAGCATCAGGGCTCCGAAAGCCGCGGCGGTGATATTGTTCATCAGATTCACCGTATTGTTGTCGATCACGCGGAATCCGCCGGTCAGACGGGCTTCCTTCCCGTGGCAGAAACGCTTTTCGGTATATGCTCCGTCCTCGGCGCAGATGTATTTCCCCTGCAGAAGCGCGCCGTAGACCGAATCCGCAAGCGCCCCGAGGAATCCCGCGGCCAGCACCAGAAGCGCCGCGGGAAGCTTCCCGGAAAACGCGGCGTAGCATCCGGCGATGACGGCGCTTCCCAAAAGCGAAGCCGAAAGGCCGAGAAGCGAGACGCCGCCCGATCTTCCTCTGGGGATCCTCTTAAAGGTCAGGATCGACACGGGATCGCGCTTCTGAAGCACGCCGATCCCGGAGGCCATACTGTCCGCAAGGGAAGAGGCCATGGCCGAGGCATAGAGGAAAAAGCCGATCTCGGGTTTCCCGAGAAGGTAAAAGAGGAGAAGAACCAGCGTCCCCGTACCGACGTTCGCGACGATCTGGATCAGGGCTCGAACCTCGCTTTTTTTGCGCGCGGCGCGGCTCCTGCCGATCTTATCGGCCAGAATGGTGAAAGCAAAGGTGAAGGTCAGGATCAGGAAGCCTCCGATCCCGCCGGTGTAGGCGATGACGATCGCCGAGAGCCACGCCAGGATCAGAGCGGGTCTGGTCAAAGATTTCTTCAAAAGGGCGAAAAGAGCAAGAAGACTTGCCAGGAGCACCGAAAGTCCGATCCGGATCCAAAAATCAGGCACAGCCGCCATTCCTCCTTCGTCAGATATACGCCGCTCCTCCGCCCGTTATGCCAGGGCGAGGATCAGATAAAGCACGGCGCTCATGCCGAGCGGCATGAAGATATTGTCCAGTCCTTTTTTGCAGAAAAGCTCCAGCAGCGCAGCGGCCAGAGCCGACGCTCCGCCCGCCAGAAGAAGGACCGGCAGGGAAGGCGTAAAGAAGGCTTCCGGGAAGGGGAAGAGCAAGAGAAGGACCGCGGTCAGGAAAGAGAGTATAAACACGGACAGCGTTCCGTATAAGCTTTTTCCGCCGTAGAGCTTCCGGTTTCCCTTTTTGATCGAACCGAATATGGGGGCGAAGCCGTCGCCGAGCGAAAGACTCAGAAGAGCGATCCCGTAAATAAGCAGGAAGCGCCTGTCGGCAAAGGCCGTGAACGCCGCCATCACCGTCATGCTGACCGGATAATAGACGGTACCGAGAGACGGATTCTCCGCACGTTCCATCGCCGAGAAGGTTCCCTTCTTGTAGGAGATATAATTCAGGATGATAAAGGTCACGGGAGGGATCAGAAGGTGCCAGGTGGGTCCGAAAAACCAGGCCATGATGAACCAGGCGAACCCGCACCCGATATGGACGACCTTCCGCGTGGTCTCGCTGCCCGCATGGAAAACGTATTTCAGAAGGGTTGACAGTCCGAGAAGAAAAAACACATAGGCGTATGTGAGAAGATAACCCCAAAAGACCACGGTCAAAACTCCTTTCCGGATACAGAGGATGCTCTTTCTTTCAGTATATCACAAAAGGGATTTGAATACAATCCAAAAAGGAGCGTATAAATCAGCTGTCGTTTTTGTCGGAAATTCCCTTGTCATAGCGCGTGATTCATGTTATAATACAGGCGCAACTGGTGAATTGGGGGGATCGGGACATGAGCATTGCCTTCGGCCCGGCGGGAAACGCGGACAGTTTCGCCGCCGCAGGGTATAAATCCTCCAAAGACGCGCCGGAATTTCTCCGGGGCATGGGCCTCAACGCCTACGAATACCAGTGCGGCAACGGGGTTACCGTGAAAGAACAGGGCGCAAGATCGATCGGCGAAAATGCGAAACGCTTCGGCGTCAGGCTATCGATCCATGCGCCTTATTATATTTCCATGTCGGGAGAGGACGACGCAAAGCGTCTTGGAAGCCTGAAATACTTTCTGCAATGCGGCGAGGTCGCCCACTGGATGGGAGCCGGGCGCGTGATCTTTCATCCGGGAGGCCTCGGGAAATCCACCAGAGAAGAGGCGCTGGAGCGCTCGCTGGACACTCTCAGATACGTGATCCGGGAAATGGACGGCGCGGGCTTCGGCGACGTCGCCCTTTGCCCCGAGGTGATGGGGAAGATCAACCAGGTGGGCACATTGGAAGAGGTAATCGCCATGTGCCGGCTTGACGAGAGGCTGATCCCCTGCGTGGATTTCGGACATCTGAACGCGCGCACCATGGGCTCCCTTGCCGCGGTCGAAGCCTTCGACCGGGCTCTCGGCGCCATGGAAAACGCTCTCGGCCGGGAAAGGGCTTCCCGGTTCCACGTTCATTTTTCAAAGATCCAATACGGGAAGGGCGGGGAGATCCGCCATCTGACCTTTGAGGATACCGAATTCGGTCCCGATTTTTCCCTGCTTGCGGAAGCGCTCGTCAAAAGGGGATACGAGCCCACCGTGATCTGTGAATCGGCGGGGACCCAGGCCGAGGACGCGGCCGCCATGATGCGAATCTACGAAGACAAGAAGAAACTCCTTTCTGAAAGCGTGTGAAAAGGCGATCGTGCCCTAATATATTCACAAATTATGCGGAGGTACGAAGGAATGAGCGAGAGAATTGAACTGGACAAGATCTATACCCCTCCTGTGGGCGATCTCGGGATCATCGGCATGCGCGGCTGTGAAGAACTGACCGAGAAGGTCAACAATTATCTCTACGAGGGAAGAAAAGCGCTGTTTGAACAGGGCTTTACGCCCAGCGCCGAAGCGTTCAACGACTACTGCCGGCGCGATTACCGCATCAAGCATCGCTGCCCGCGTTTCGGCACCGGCGAAGGCAAGGCGATCGTGGAGGAATCGGTGCGCGGACGCGACATCTTCATCATCACCGATGTTTTCAATTACGGTGTGCATTACAGCATGTACGGGATCGAACGTTCCATGAGCCCCGACGAGCATTTCCAGGATCTGAAACGCGTCATCGGCGCCATCGAGGGCAAGGCGCGCCGCACCAACGTCATCATGCCCATGCTTTACGAAGGCCGTCAGCATCGCCGCACGGCCCGCGAATCCCTGGACTGCGCGATCATGCTCCAGGAGCTGGCGGGACTCGGCGTAGACAACATCCTGACCTTTGACGCCCACGATTCCCGCGTCTGCAATTCCATTCCTCTCCACGGCTTCGAAAACTTCAAAACCACCTATCAGATGATCAAGGCCATCGTCAACAACACCGAGGACATCACCTTCTCCAAGGAAGACACCATGATCATCTCGCCCGACGAAGGCGGCATGAGCCGCTGCATTTTCTATTCCGAATCTCTCAGCGTCCCCCTCGGCATGTTCTATAAGAGAAGAGACTATTCCACCATCGTCAACGGCCGCAACCCGATCCTCAGCCACGAATTCCTCGGCGACAGCGTGGAAGGCCGCGACGTGTTCATCGTCGACGATATGATCTCCTCCGGAGATTCGGTCCTGGATATCATGAAGCAGCTCAAGGCGCGCAAGGCAAAGCGCATCTTCGTGTGCGCAAGCTTCGGCCTCTTCACCTCGGGCCTGGATACCTTTGACCGCGCGTACGCAGACGGACTTTTCGACCGGATCTTCTGCACCAACCTGATTTACCGCACCGACGCTCTGAAGGAAAGAAAGTGGTTCTGCGAGGTCGATATGTCGAAATACATCGCCTACATCATCAACTCCCTGAACCACGATCATTCGCTCTCCGAGCTTCTGGATCCTCACACCCGCATCAAGAATTTCCTTTCCAACCACCGTCTCGGTGAATTCCATGAGTGATCAGATCCGTCTTTACGACATAGATCCCTATCAGTTTGAGACTGAGGCCGTTCTGAAAGCATGCCTTCCTTCCGGGGAAGGCATGCTCGTTTTGCCCGACCGCACCCCTTTCTT
>CACYBP010000366.1 GCA_902772625.1 Oscillospiraceae bacterium | reverse complement strand
CCTGCGGCATGTCCTCCCTGCCCGATCCGAAGCTGCGCGTCTTTTTCCTGGCGTCGCTTTTTTCCCGGCTTCCCTTTCTGTTCAAAGGCGGCGCCCCGTGGAGGATCTCCGGGATCACCGTCGAAAAGCTCCTTCCGCGCGGAAAGTCGGCAAGCGTCGTCCTCCTCTCCCCGGCCGGAGACGCCGGGGAATGAGTCCCGTGAATAAAGAGGCGGGGAAGGCCCCGTGATCGAGGCCTTCCCCGCCCGTTTTCTCTCTTCCCGGAAGATACGGGACGTTCTTCTTTTCCCCACAATGAAATCTTTCGACAAGCCCGAAAAGGAAGCGCCGGAGATCGCCCGGATGACGGAAAAGCCAAATTCTGAGCCCGGCGCCGGTTCGGAAGGCGGCGGTTCCTTTTATATGACGAAAAGCTCCCTGCCGGATCCCGTTTTCGGGTATCCGGCAGGGAGTTTTTCATTTCTGTGCTTCCATATCCGCTTCTTCCGCGAGCATCCTGTCCAGATCTGTTTCGCACGCCAGAAGGAATCTTCCCCATTCGGAAGGATCGATGAACGGGTTTTCCTTTCCTCCCATCCGTCCGATCTTTCCTTCGGTGTCGTTTTGCTGAGGATGGTTTCCCAGAACGATATCGACCTTTTCCCGCGCAAGTCTTCTAAGCCCGCAGCGGAAATCCCCCCTGAGTGAAAGCGGCAGACCGTGGGAGGCGAGGAATGCGCGGCTCATGCTGTTGAGCCCGACGCCGCCGTGCATGGCCGCGGTCACGGGAACGCCTCCCGCCTTCGTTTCGATGAAGAACGCGTAGGTCCCTTCGGTATGGCCGGGCGCATGAAGGACCCGGATCCTCCGGCCACACGGCGTCAGCACGTCGCCGTCGGAGAACGTGAAGGACGGCTGAAACGTCTCCGCCGGCGCAAGCCCGAGCTCCTTTGCCCAGGACAGGTCCCTCTTTCCCGTCACGATATCCGCGTCTTCCCTGCCGATATACGTCGCTGCTCCGGTGCGCCTTATGATGTCCGCCGTATTCCCGTAATGATCGATATGGCCGTGCGTGTGGATCACGGCCCTGACGCCGGACAGAGAAAGGCCAAGCGCTTCCAGGCTCTCCCCGATCCCTTCGAGCATGCCCGGGAAACCGGTATCCAAAAGGACGATCCCCTCGTCGGAAAGAAGCGCGTGCACCGAGACGCTCCTGTCGCCCACGAACGCGATGTCGTCGGTCAGCATCACGGGCATGATCGCGTTTTCCCGTCTGTCTGTCAATACGATCCTCTCCTCTCTTTTCCCCTATTATACACCGATCCGGCGGGCAAAGCAACGGTCTCTTCCGCAGATAGCGATTGACACGCCTCTCTTCCGGAAGTATAATGGGCAGTGTAAGAATTCTTCACGACCGCAGGGAGGAAGCATGATGCAGACAGAACGTTTTTGGGAAGAATTTTTCAAGGATGGCCTGCCCCTGTCTTTCCGGTACGGAGGCGAACAGGCCGGATCCCAGTTCGGTCCCCTGACGCGCACCCCGGAGGCTGACGGGGAAGGATACGAGGCGTGGTCGCGTGTCTTTTTCCGTTCGGACGGCGAAAAGACGCCTTCGCGTGTCTCCGGACCCCAGATCTTCCGCGCCGAATTGAAGATCCGGCGCTACAGACAGGCTGTGGAATGGTGGCTGGAGCTATCCGGAGAAGGGATCTTCGATTCAAGGATCATCGACTGTCTTTCCTATACTGATTTGACTCTTTCCGATGGAAAGCCGTTTCACGGAAGCGATTGGAAGTATCCGCGCTGGGTGACCGCCCGCGGGTCCCTCGCGCAGGAGGACGATTTCCAGCCGCTGTCCGGAAACTTCCTTCCGGAATCGAAGCGTATATTCTCCTGCGGAGGCGGACGCTCCTCCTCCGGACAGATGCCGTACTTTAACCTGCTGCTTTCGGAAGGAAGCGGCGTCCTCTTCGCCGTAGGCTGGAGCGGGCAGTGGAAAGCCGTGCTGGAGCGTCTGGGCGGCGAGACGCGTCCCGTACGCGTCACCTGCGGGATGGAGGATGCCTGCTTCCGCGTGAGGCCGGGAGAAAAGCTGGTCCTCCCGAAAATGCTCGCCCTTCCCTGGGAGGGCACGCTTGAGGATTCCTTCAATCTTTTCCGGCGGTTCATGCGCTGGAACGTCCTGCCCCGGTATGACGGCAGGCCCCTTGAGGGATACGTCTGCCTCCGCACCTGGGGCGGCCTTCCGCCTCAGATCCACCAGGCCAAGATCGAAAACGTGAAAAAGCACGCCCTTCCGGCCGAGCTTTATCAGATCGACGCGGGCTGGCACGGGGATGAGACGACGCCGGCAAGCACCCAGGACTATTTCGACCTGTGGCCTCAGACCGTCGGGATCTGGAAGCCTCTCCCCGCCCTCTTCCCCGACGGCATCGGCGCTCTCGGCAAGCGCTGCCGGGACGCGGGGATGGGATTCGCCGTATGGTTCGAGCCGGAGCGGATGCCGTCCTGGAACCGGATCGTCTCCGAACACCGGGAGTATTTCATCGGCCCGAAGCTTCCCGATACCGCATCGGGCGGCGAAATATGGGACAACCGGTACTTTTTGATGCTGGATCTGGGATACGAACCGGCGCGGGAATGGATCACCGACCAGATCTCCCGGATCATTGAGGAGTCAGGGATGGAGGTCTTCCGCCTGGATTTCAACTACGAGCCTCTCGAATTCTGGCAGTATCATGACGAGCCGGACCGGCGTGGCGTGACGGAGATCCGGTATATAAACGGCCTTTACGCCATGCTGGACGAGCTGCTCCGCCGCCATCCCGGCCTGAAGATCGACAACTGCGCCAGCGGCGGACGCCGTCTGGACTACCGCATGTTCCGGCGCGGCATGCCCATGATCTGCCGCAGCGACTATTTCTGCGGCCGAGACAACGATCCGGACCCGAAGCAGGCTCACACCTACGGTCTTTCGCTCTGGATCCCGGCGCACGCCGATTCCCTCGGATCCTGCATCGGGCATACGCCGGAGGTCATGGACACCTACCGCGTCCGAAGCTCGCTTTCCTCCGGCATCGGCATGACGGCGCCCTGGTGGGATCTTTCAGAAGAGGAGGCGGCATGGTACCGCAAGATGCTTTCTGAAGCGCGCGCGGTCCGGGAGTATATGTCGGACGACTTCCATCCGCTCACCGGGTATACTCTCAGTCCCATGGATTGGATGGCCTTCCAGTTCTTCCGCCCGGAGGACGGTTCGGGAATGGTGATGGCTTTCCGGCGGGAGGAGAGCGCCACCGATGCGATGACCTTCACGCTCCGCGGGATCGAGGCCGGCGGTCGTTACCTCCTGCGGGACGCGGATCTCGGCGAACTCGGCGAGATCCCGGGAGCCGCGCTCGAAGCTTTGACCGTGAAGATCCCCGAAAAGCGCTCGAGCCGGATCCTTTTCTACAGGAAAAAGGACTGATCCGGACGCCCGCTGTCCGGAAAGCGTCCGGCCGTGACACAGTCCCTCCGCACGTCCCGCGACGCCGGTACCGGAAGCGAAGCCTGACAGGAAGAGACGCGAACACTGCCGGATAAAATGCGTTTCAGTTCCCGGCAATGAAGCCCCCGGGCGACGGAAGAACAGCGCGCAAAACCCTTCTCAGGATCACGATCGAAATCCCCCGGGCGGCCTTGGCCGCCCGGGGGGATCTTTTTCTCTTTCGCGGGTCTTTGGCATCGGCCGGGTAAATCCGGAGGGCCGCGCCGGTCATCAAAAGCGCTTTTTCAAGCGGGGCGTCCGGGCCTTCCTCTCAGAAGAAGCGCGCGAGGGCGAAATACACCAGAGGGATCGTGAGAAGCGAGAGGACCGTGGAAAACACCACGCCGCCCGAGGCCACGTCGGTGTTGCTTTGATACTCTTTGCTGAGCATGGCGCACATGGACCCGGAGGGCATGGCAAAGGTCAGGGCGATCAGGCCGACGAGATCGGAATTCTGAAAGAAGAGCTTCGCCAGAAGGAGCGCCGCCGCCGGGAACAAAAGCAGCTTTCCGGTCAGGAGCAATTTGATCCTGACCTCGCCGAAGAGGTTTTTCAGGGGGTATTCGGCCAGGATCGAGCCGGTGATCAGCATCGAAAGGGGCGGCGTTACCCCGCCGACGAAGGAGAAGGTCTCCCCCAGGAAGGCGGGAAACTGCAGATGGGTGAAATACATGAGAAGGGCGACCGCGCTGGCGAGGATCCCCGGGGTCAGAAAGCTCTTCCAGGAAAAGCGGGACGCGGGCGTCTGCCCGCCGGGGATCGCGTCCCCCTCCTCCGGAGAGGCCGCGCGCCGGTCGCGCCGGAGGAGATAGATCCCGTAGGTGTAGATCAGGAAATTGAAGGGCATGTTCAGGATGTTGCTGTAAAACACCGCGACGTCGCCGTAAAGAGCCTGCAGAATGGGGATCGCCATGAACCCGGTGTTGCCGAAGATCAGAAGGAGCTCTGCGACGCCCCGCTTCGGGCGCTTCACGCCCGCGATGCGGGTGAAGAGAAAGGCCGCCGCGGGAAGCAGGAGATACATCCCCACCCCGAAGAGAAAGAGGGTCAAAACCTCCCCCTCGGTGACCGCGCCGGTGGAGGAAAGCGAGCCGAGGATCAGGGCGGGGCTTGTGAGATTGACCACGAGCGAGGTCATCCCCTTGTTGCTTCTGGCGTCCAGAAGACCGATCTTGTTCAGCGTATATCCGGCGGCCAGCGAAAAGAACAGCTTGAAAAGGGCCGTCAGAAT
>CACYBP010000365.1 GCA_902772625.1 Oscillospiraceae bacterium | reverse complement strand
TGGTCTATGACGACGCCGGAAAGCGCTATATCGACATGGGCTCCGGCATTGCCGTCACCTCCTTCGGCGTCGCCGACGACCTTTGGATTGCGGCGGTGGAAAGCCAGCTTTCGAAGGTCCAGCACACCTCCAATCTCTACTACACCTCCCCCTGCGTGGAGCTTGCGGAGCTTTTATGCACGAAGACCGGCATGAAGAAGGTCTTCTTCTCGAATTCCGGCGCCGAGGCGAACGAGTGCGCGATCAAAATCGCGCGGGAATACGGAAGGACGAAGCTCGGTGAGGAGTATTACGGGATCGTCACCCTGAAGGGAAGCTTTCACGGCAGGACGGTGACCACCCTGTCGGCCACCGGGCAGGAGCATTATCACGAGAAGTTCCGTCCCATGACCCCGGGCTTCTTCCACGTTGAGCCGGGCGATACCGAAGAGCTGAAGGCTGTATTCCAAAAAGAAAAGATCGCGGCGATCCTCATCGAATGCATCCAGGGCGAGGGCGGCGTGATCCCCCTCGATCCCCTTTACGCGAAGGCCGCGGAGGAGATCGCCCACGCCTCCGGCGCGCTTCTGATGGTGGACGAGGTACAGACCGGCAACGGCCGCACCGGTACGCTTTACGCCTACGAGGGCTACGGCCTCTCCCCCGACGTGGTCTCCACCGCGAAGGGCCTTGCGGGAGGTCTTCCCATGGGGGCGACGCTGCTTTCCGAAAAGGTCGAAAACGTCCTCGGCTACGGCGATCACGGCTCCACCTTCGGCGGGAATCCCATCGCCGCGGCCGGCGCGGTTTCGATCCTCAGCCGTCTGGACGAGGCCTTCCTCGCCTCGGTCCGGGAAAAGGGAGAATTCCTCCGCTCGTCCTTTGAAGGCGCGCCGGGCATTGAAGCGGTCACGGGAAAAGGCCTGATGCTGGGTCTGAAAACGGTCCGGTCCGCTTCTGAGGTGGTATCCCGCGCCATGGAGAAGGGCGTCCTGTGCCTGACCGCCAAGGATAAGGTCAGATTGCTGCCCGCGCTGAACATCCCCGATCAACTGCTTTCCGAGGCCGCCGCCGTCATCCGGGAAGCCGCCGCCTTATGAGAGGAGCCGCCATGGAGCTTTTTGGAAGACATTTTCTGACACTGCTCGACTATACGCCGGAGGAGATCCTCGTTCTTCTGGATCTCGCCGCCGAGCTGAAGGAAAAGAAAAAAAGCGGCGTTCCCCACGCTTATCTTAAGGGGAAGAGCGTCGCCCTGATTTTTGAAAAAACCAGCACCCGCACCCGCTGCGCCTTTGAGGTGGCGGCGGCCGATCTCGGGATGCATCCTGTCTATCTCGATCCCCAGGGATCCCAGATCGGCAAAAAAGAGAGCATCGCCGACACCGCCCGGGTGCTCGGGCGGATGTTCGACGGGATCGAATACCGCGGGTTCGGCCAGGAGATCGTGGAGGAATTGGCCGCCTGCGCGGGGGTGCCGGTGTGGAACGGACTGACCAACGAATACCATCCCACCCAGATCCTGGCCGATTTCCTGACCATCCGGGAAAACTTCGGAAGGCTAAAGGGGATCAGGCTGGTCTACGCTGGTGACGCCCGGTACAACATGGGCAATTCCCTGATGATCGGGTGCGCCAAAATGGGGATGCACTTCGTCGCGGCCGCTCCGAAGGCCTACTTCCCCGATCCGGAGCTTGTCGCCCGGTGCGAATCCGTCGCGAAAGAGACCGGCGCGACCCTGGCATTCATCGAGGACCCCCGGGAGGCGGCGAAGAACGCCGACGTCCTCTACACCGACGTGTGGGTCTCCATGGGAGAGCCGGACGAGGTCTGGGAAGAGCGGATCAAGGCCCTCTCCCCCTACCGGGTGGACAAGACGATGATGGAGAGCGCGGCGCCGCACGCGATCTTTTTGCACTGTCTTCCCTCCTTCCACGATCTGGGCACAACCATTGGGAAGAAAATCCACGAAAAATACGGTCTCACCGCCATGGAGGTCACCGACGAGGTCTTTGAAAGTCCCGCCTCCCGGGTCTTCGACGAGGCGGAAAACCGTCTGCATACCATAAAAGCCGTCATGCTCGCCACGCTCGGAAAAGAGGATTCCTATGCCAAGAGATAAATCCGTTCACAAGGTCATGGTCATCGGCTCCGGCCCCATCGTCATCGGACAGGCCGCCGAATTCGACTACGCGGGGGCACAGGCCTGCCGCGTTCTGAAAGAGGAAGGACTGGACGTGGTGCTGGTCAATTCCAACCCCGCCACCATCATGACCGACAAGCATCTGGCCGACGAGATCTATCTCGAGCCCCTGGATCAGAAGACCGTGGAGCGCATCATCGCCAAGGAGCGCCCCGACGGGCTGCTTGCGGGTCTGGGCGGGCAGACCGGCCTGACTCTGGCCATGCAGCTTTCCAAAAGCGGCGTTCTGAAAAAATACGGTGTGCGCCTGCTCGGCACCGATCTTGAGGCCATCGACAAGGCCGAGGACCGGGAACTTTTCCGGGACACCATGCTGAAAACCGGCCAGCCCTCCATCCCCTCGGAGATCGCCTGCGATCTGGAAGGCGCGATGGCGGCCGCCGAAAAGATCGGGTATCCGGTGATCGTCCGTCCCGCCTTCACCCTCGGCGGCACCGGCGGCGGCATCGCAGACGACCCGGAGACCTTCCGCGTGATCGCTTCCACCGGGCTGGAGCTTTCGCCCATCACCCAGATCCTGGTGGAAAAATGCATCGCGGGATGGAAGGAGATCGAATTCGAGACCATGCGTGATTCCCTCGGGAACGCGGTCTCGGTCTGCTCCATGGAAAACGTGGATCCGGTGGGGATCCACACCGGTGATTCCATCGTGGCGGCCCCCGCTCTGACCCTGACCGGGCGGGAATTTGCCATGCTGCGTCAGGCCGCGCTGGATATCGTGTCCTCCATCGGCGTGATCGGCGGGTGCAACGTGCAGTTCGCCCTGAAGCCCGACGGATCGGAATACGCGGTGATCGAGGTCAATCCCCGGGTCTCGCGTTCCTCCGCTCTGGCCTCCAAGGCCACCGGCTACCCCATCGCCAAGGTCACCACCCGGTTGGCCCTGGGCTATACCCTGGACGAGATCAAAAACCCCGAGACCGGCGCGTCGCTTCTGGGATTCGAGCCCGCGGTGGACTATCTCGTGCTGAAGTTCCCCAAATGGCCCTTTGACAAATTCAACGGCGCAAGCCGCCGCCTCGGCACCCAGATGAAGGCCACGGGTGAGGTCATGTCCATCGCCCCGACCTTTGAAATGGCCCTGATGAAGGCGGTGAGAGGCGCGGAGATCGGCCTGGATACGCTGAACGCGCCCCCTCTTTCGGAGGAGGATATCCGCACCCGCCTTTCCGCACAGGACGACCGGCGGATCTTTACGGTGTTCGAGGCGCTGAAAAGCGGCCTTTCCGTCGAGGAGATCTACCGGATCACCATGATCGATCCCTATTTTCTCAAAAAGATCGAAAACCTCGCGCTCTTTGAAAAGAAGCTTGCCTCGCTTCCCATGACCGAAGCGATCTGGCGGGAGGGGAAGGATCTCGGCTACACCGACGCCGCCCTGAAACGGCTTTCGGGGGTGAAGGAGCTTCCCTCTCTCCCCTTCTCCTATTCCATCGTCAAGACCTGCTCGGCGGTCTTTTACGGGGCGCACCCCTATTTCTATTCCCATACCGGAGACGCCTGCGAGGCGCGCGGCTATCAAAAAAGCGGCAAGCCCGTGGTCCTGGTGCTGGGCTCCGGTCCGATCCGCATCGGGCAGGGGATCGAATTCGACTATTCCTCGGTGCATTCGGTCTGGACTCTGCAGGAAATGGGGTACGACGTGGTCATCGTCAACAACAACCCCGAAACGGTTTCCACCGACTTCGACACCGCCGACCGCCTGTACTTCGAGCCTCTGACCCCCGAGGACGTCTGGAACGTCATCGAAGTTGAAAAGCCGGTGGGCGTCGTGGTGGCCTTCGGCGGCCAGACCGCCATCAAGCTGACCTCCTTCCTGGACGCCCGCGGCATCCCGATCCTCGGCACCTCGGCCGAGGGGATCGATCTTGCGGAGGATCGCGGCCGATTCGACGCTCTTCTGGAACGCTTCGGCATCCGCCGCCCCCGGGGAGAAGCGGTGCTGACCCCCGAAGAGGCGGTCAAGGCCGCCTCGGAGCTCGGCTACCCGGTGCTTCTCCGCCCCTCCTACGTCATCGGCGGGCAGAACATGACCATCGTGAGAAGCGAAGAAGAGACCCTTGCCTACATGCAGAGGATCCTGCAGGGCGGGATCGAAAACCCGGTCCTGATCGACAAATACATGCCCGGGATCGAGCTGGAGGTGGACGTGATCTCCGACGGGACCGACGTCCTGATCCCCGGGGTGATGGAGCACGTGGAGCGCGCCGGCGTCCACAGCGGCGATTCCATCGCGGTCTATCCTCCCTACAACCTCAACGATCCCCAGCTTGCCAAGATCACCCGGGTCTCGGAGGATCTGGCGCTGGCTCTGGGGACCAGGGGCCTTGTCAACATCCAGTATCTGATCTTTGAAAACGAGCTTTACGTCATCGAGGTCAATCCCCGCGCATCCCGCACGGTGCCCTACATCAGCAAGGTCACCGGCGTGCCGATGGTGGATCTCGCCTCCCGGGTGATGCTGGGCGAAAGCCTGCGCTCTCTCGGCTACGGCACCGGGCTTTACCGGACGCCGCCCTACGTGGCCGTGAAGGTACCGGTGTTCTCCTTTGAAAAGCTTTCCGACGCCGATTCGATCCTCGGGCCGGAGATGAAATCCACCGGCGAGGTGCTGGGGCTCGGAAAGACCGTGGCGGAAGCGCTCTACAAGGGGCTTTCGGCCGCGGGCTTCACGGTGCCGCGACCCGCCGAGAAAGAGACCGGCGCGCTTCTGAGCGTGGCCGAAAGCGATTATCAGGAGGTCGGCGGGCTTGCAAGGCGCTTCGCCGCCCTGGGCTTCAGGCTCTATGCCACCTCCGGCACCGCGAAGGCGATCCGGGATCTGGGGCTTCCGGTGACCGCCGTCGCCGATCTCACCGACCGGAGCGAGATCACCGATCTGATGGAGTCCGGAAGGATCTCCCTGATCGTCTACACCGGCGCCGTAAAGGACGCGACGGTGGGCGATTACACCCTGCTCCACCGCCGGGCGATGCAGCTCGGGATACCGGCTCTGACCTCGCTGGATACCGCGGGCGCTCTGGCCGAGAGCATGGAAAGCCGCTTCACCGCCGAGAGCACCGAGCTTGTGGACATCAACCACATGCGCAAATGGCGGGAGAAGATCTCCTTTGCCAAGATGCAGTCCTCGGGCAACGATTATATCTTCATCGAGAACTTCGACGGGCGCGTCACCTGCCCGGAATCGCTGTGCGTGGGGCTGTGCGCCCCGCACACCGGCATCGGCGGCGACGGGATCGTCCTGATCGAGCGCTCCCTCAAGGCCGACGCGAAGATGCGCATGTTCAACAAGGACGGCTCCGAGGGAAAAATGGCCGGGAACAGCATCCGGTGCGTGGCAAAGTATCTTTACGACAAGGGATACGTGCGCAGCGAATACGTGAAGATCGAATCTGAAAGCGGCGTGCACTCTCTCAGGCTCTACCTCCGGGACGGAAAGGTCAGCTCGGTGGAGGCCGATATGGGAGCCGTCTCTCTGGATCCGAAGGACCTCCCGGCAAAGCTCCCGGGCATTTCCTCCTTCGTGGACGTTCCCCTGCCGGTGGGCGGAAAGCTCTGGCGGGTGACCGGCGTCTCGCTCGGCAACCCTCACGCGGTGGTCTT
>CACYBP010000364.1 GCA_902772625.1 Oscillospiraceae bacterium | reverse complement strand
TTTGCGATGCTGCGGTATTGTTTTGGAATTACTTCCTTATCCACCCGTGGCATTCGGTCCGCGCTTTTGTTTTTGAACCTTGTCCCGCCAAGGGGGAGGCGATCATTTCGCCGCGGGATATTCGGTGCAGAGGAGACGGAAGGGCTCTTCATCCTCTTCGATCTTCGGGAAGCGGCCCATCTTCTCATAGAAGCGGTTGTCGGTGTTGTCGTCGTTGCACTGGCTGACCTCGCCGATCAGAACCTTGCCGGTGCCCTTCTTGGCCCAGAAGGCGTGATAGAGGCCGTGGGTCAGGGTAACCGACTGGCCGGGCTTCAATTCCAGGATCGTGCCGGCCGGGATGGTCAGCTTCACGCCGTCGGAAACCACGGTGACCGGGCTTTCACGGTCGAGATCCTCGTTGGGAAGAGAGTTATAAAGCTGCATCATCATGATGCCGCCGCCGCGGTTGATGATATCTTCCATCTTCTTCCAATGGAAGTGCATCGGGCAGACCTGATCTTCATCGGAGATCAGAAGCTTTTCTGCGTAAGGCTTTTCATATTTGGGATCGTTCTGGTTGCCGTTGCGGATGGTCACCAGGACGAGGCCCACCTCGTTGAACTTGCCAAGGCCGTAGTCGGTGATGTCCCAGCCCAGCATGTTGTCCCGGATCTCGTCGCACTCGTGACCCTTGGTTTCCCAGTCGGCGGGAGTCCAGTCGGCAAAGGGAGGAAGACGGAAGGAAAACTTGTCCGCAAACGCCATGGCGTCCTTGATGATGGCGTTGATCTCGCTTCTCTTCATAACGCATCTCCTTATTCTTCAAGTGATTTCTTCTGTATCTTATCACGCTTTAAGGGAAAATGCAAGCCGTCGGGGAACAATGCCCGAAAAAAAGAGGAGAAAGCCGGGCGATGGGGGCCTTTGGCAAAACTGCGCCGCTTTTCGCGGAAAGCCCGCCTCTTTTTCGGTGGATTTCGCGTCTATGCAGGACCGGCGATTTGTGGTATGATGGGCGTGGTCAAAACGATGGCGACGAGGTGGAGTTACATGCCGCTTTTTCATAGAAGACGCGCGGAAGGATCCGAAAAGATCTATACGCTGAAAACCGAAGACGGACGGGGAAGGACGGTCGTGCTGGCGCACGTGGCGATCAACCAGGTGATCACCTGGCTGACCACCGGGATGTTCTATACCTCCTTTCTGATGATCTACGGGATCAATATCGTCAACGTGGGCATCATCACGTTTATCCCGTATATCGCCAGCACCTTCGGCGTATTTTCGCCCTCGGTCCTGGAGCGGTTCCGGAAGAGGCGGGTGTTCCTCGCCGTCACGCGCTTTCTTTATTATCTTCTGCAGATCCTGGGGCTGACGCTGGTGCCGGTGATCATAAAGAATCCGGACGCCCGGATCGTCGCCCTGATCATCATCGTTTTTCTGGCAAACGTCATCAACGCCATCACCGGCAGCGGATACACCCTCTGGCACATCAAATTCGTTCCGCCCGCCATGCGCGCCGACTATTTTTCCATCCAGTCGCTGGTCGCCAACACCATCGGGATCGGCGCGTCGCTGGTCTCGGGAATCGTGGCGGACGCGCTTTCCGCCTCTCCCTACGCCGACGCGGTCATCATCGGCCTGCGGTACGTGGCCTTCGCGCTGGCGATGCTTGACGTATTTCTCCTGTGCCTTCCCAAGGAACCGGCCTACGAGCATTCCCATCCGCCGCGCCTCCGGGATATTTTCTCCCTGCCCTTTCACTCCAGGCCGTTCCTGATGACCATGGCGGTGATCTTTCTTTTCACTTTCTTCAACGCCATCCCCTCCTCGTCCCTGAACTATTATCTGATCAACGACGTCGGGGTGGAATACACCTTCGTTTACGCCCTGAATATGGCGTATCCGCTCGTACAGCTTTTCCTGCTTCCCGTGGCGAAAAAGTACGTCAGAAAGCACGGATGGTTCGAGACCTTCGCGCTTTTCACCCTCGGCTCGCTTCCCACGTGGCTGATGTACTCCTGCGTGACGGCGGGGAATTATCTCTGGCTTTTGGCGACGGTGCGCCTGACCCAGCATTTCTTCGGCACCTTCTATAACCTCGCCAACGCCAACCTGATTTACACCAACCTCCCGCCGGAGGATCAGACGAATTATCTTTCCTTCCACACCATCGCGGTGAACGTGGCGACCTTCCTCGGGATGATGGCCGGGACTGGGTTCGTGGCCTGGTGCGGGGACCGGACGGTGACGCTTTTCGGGCTGACCTTCACCAGCGTGCAGATGCTCCTCTGGATGCAGGCCGCCGGCTACGTCCTTTTGCCGCTCTTTATTTTCCTGAACCTGAAGACGCTGAAAACAAATAATTACTGATTCTGAAGAATAAAAAATACAGCCGGAGCGCAAAAGCGCCCCGGCTGTTATGCTTTCTTCAGAAGGCGGTCAATCCCGGAGAACGGCTCCTTCGGCCTTCTCTTTTTCCCGCTCTTTGGTGTATTTCAGCCACTTCACGTAGCCGTAGCAGGTGTTCACCAGCATGGCGGCCACGGTCACCAGCATGATGTAGGCGCCGCCGGTGACGTAGAGCGCCACGTAGAAGATCAGGGTGATGAACCAGGCGTACCACTGCTCGTTGTACCGCAGGAGAAGCAGGATGCCGTTGGCCATGCCGAAGCCCGCGGAGAAGGCGTCCAGATAGGATTCTGACGCGCCGGGGATCAGGCTGATGAGATAGCCGACGCCGAACCCGAAAGCCAGGATCGCGGCAAGGATCAGAACGTCCTGCTTCGGCGTCAGACGGCGCACCACGGTCAGCTCCTCGCGCTTTTCGTCCTTGTGGCGCAGCCAGCGGACGATGCTCACCACGTCGATGGGGATCCAGAAGACCAGAGTGACGATGGCGATGGCGTACCAGCCGTTTACCAGACAGATGATGAATTCGGGGATCTCGATGAAGAAAATGTCCACGAAGAAATTGAGGTTCGACTGCTTGGAGATCAGAAGCTCGCAGACCGGGTTTGCCAGGACCGCGATCACCGAGCAGACCACCACGAAGGTGTTGGAGGTGTCGTCCAGCATCAGATCGGGAAAGAACACGGTGAAGATCACCGTGATCAGGACCACCGAGCAGAGATAGATGATCTGGTAAGGCGTGAAGGATCGGATCAGAGCCTTCAGCGCATGAAGGGCTTTTTTCATTCGTTTATTTCCTTTCTGTACTCGTCATAGGCGTCCCGGAGCCTGGGGAAGGCCCGGAGGCAGTTTTCTCTGAATACGGCCGCGCGGTCCTCCTTCCGGAAGATGCGTTCGACGGTCAGGTCGTATTCATAAAGCTGACCGAGATTGATGGGCGGGCAGAAATCGGTGCCGTATAATATCTTCTTCTCCATGCCGGGGCGGGAGTGGATGGCGCGGGAGAAGATTTCGATGGCGCCTTCCACGTCGTTTCCCTCTTTGGTGCCGGTCTCGTAGGCGCCGGACACGTCGGAAAAGAGGTTGCCGTTGCGGGAAAGGATCTCCACGCATTCCTCAAAGCGGGGGTCGTCCAGGTGTGCGATCACGAAATTCACGTCGGGAAAGGCGCGGGCGGCGACCTCGATATGGGCGGCGCGGGAGCCCTCCATGTCGTTATCCGAGGGCAGGACCAGGGAGCAGAGTCCGGTGTGGAAGGTCACGCTCAGCCGGTGCTTCCGGGCGAACTCGTAGACGGGAAGCATTTTTTCGTCCGAGGCGCGGCCCTTCTGATAGGTGAGATAGATCTTGAGGCCCACGATCCTGTCTTCTTCGATACGGGGCTCGATCCTTTGAAGCTGGTC
>CACYBP010000363.1 GCA_902772625.1 Oscillospiraceae bacterium | reverse complement strand
GGTGCGCTCGAACGCGGACTTGATGATGTCGCGGGTCAGGCCGTCGATCTTGAGGTCCATCTGAATGGCGGTGATGCCTTCGGTGGTACCGGCGACCTTAAAGTCCATATCGCCGAAGAAGTCCTCGACGCCCTGGATGTCGGTGAAGACCAGCTCGCGGTCGCCTTCGGTGACCAGACCGCAGGAGATGCCGGCCACGGGGGCCTTGATCGGCACGCCCGCGTCCATCAGGGCGAGGGTGGAGCCGCAGACCGAGCCCTGGGAGGTGGAACCGTTGGAGGACAGCACCTCGGAGACCAGACGGATGCAGTAGGGGAATTCCTCTTCGGAGGGGATCACAGGCTCGAGAGCTCTTTCCGCCAGAGCGCCGTGACCGATCTCGCGGCGGCCGGGGCTTCTGGAGGGACGGGCTTCGCCCACCGAGTAGGAGGGGAAGTTGTAATGATGGATATATCTCTTGGAATCCTCTTCGGAGATGCCGTCCAGCATCTGCTCGTCGGCCACCGTGCCGAGGGTGGCGACGGTGAGCACCTGGGTCTGGCCGCGGGTGAACATGCCCGAGCCGTGGGTGCGGGGCAGAAGACCGACCTCGGCGGCCAGGGGGCGCACCTCGTAGAGGTTTCTGCCGTCCACACGCTTGCCCTCGTCCAGGAGCCAGCGGCGCACCACGGTCTTTTCCAGCTTGTAGAGGCAATCCTCCACGGTGGTGCCGTAGGCGGGATCGGGATAGGTTTCGTCGAATTTCTCATGGACCTCGGCGGTCAGAGCGGCGAGCCGCTCCTCGCGGGTGGTCTTGTCGTCGGTGTCCATGGCGTACTTCATCTTGTCGGTGGCGAAGGCGGCGATGGCGTCGTACATGTCGTGATCGACCTCGATCACGGGATAGCCCTGCTTCTTCTTGCCGATGGCTTCGGTGATCTCGCTGATGAAGGCGCAGACGCGCTTGTTTTCCTGATGCGCGAGCATGATGGCGTTAAACATGGTCTCCTCGTCCACCTGATCGGCGCCGGCTTCGATCATGACGACCTTCTTTTCGCTGGAAGCCACGGTCAGGGAGAGGCGGCTCTTTTCCCGCTGCGCCAGGGTGGGGTTGATGACGAAATGACCGTCCACCAGACCCACGGAAACACCGGAGATGGGGCCGAACCAGGGAATATCCGAGATGGAAAGGGCGATGGAGGTGCCGATCATGGCGATGATCTCAGGCGAGCAGTCGGGATCCACGCTCATGACGGTGTTGCAGATGACCACGTCGTTGCGCATGTCCTTGGGGAAGAGCGGGCGGATCGGACGGTCAATGACCCGGGAGGCGAGGATCGCCTTTTCGCCGGGGCGGCCTTCGCGGCGCAGGAAGCTTCCGGGGATCTTGCCCACGGAATAGAGCTTTTCCTCAAAGTCCACCGAGAGCGGGAAGAAGTCGATGCCGTCCCGGGGCTTGGCGGACATGGTGGCGGTGGAAAGAACGGCGGTCTCGCCGTAGCGGATCAGGCAGGAGCCGTTGGCAAGGCCCGCCATTTTGCCGGTCTCGACCTTCAGCGGACGGCCGGCCAGATCCATTTCAAAAACGCGGTAGTTGGGAAACTGCATGGGTTTCATGTCGATGACTTCGTTGGGCATGGGGTTTTGATCCTCCTTTTTCAAGTACGGTCCCCCTGCCGTTTAGCGTTTGAAACAGGGGCGCGAAAAGGCGCGTCTCTCTTTCAACTACTAAAGGGCAAGAGGAAAAATTGTGGACGGTCCGGGAAATGAGAACCGGAAGGGCGGCGGAAGGCCGCCCTTCCGGAAGGATCCCGATTACTTGCGGATGCCGAGCTTCGCGATGACGGCGCGATAACGCTCGATGTCCTTGCGGGCCAGGTAGTCGAGAAGGTTGCGGCGGTTACCGACCATCTGCAGAAGGCCGCGGCGGGAGTGATTGTCCTTCGGATGGACCTTGAGGTGCTCGGTCAGTTCGTTGATCCGGTAGGTCAGGATCGCGATCTGGACCTCGGGAGAACCGGTATCGGTCTCGTGGGTGCGGTTTTCTTCGATGATCTGCTTTTTGATTTCGGGAGTGAGCATTTTCTTTCACCTTTCTCCAAAATAGATTCTGCGCCGCCCGGAGGCAAGGTAAACGGCGGGTGAAAAACCTTCCCGTCGGGAAGCGTGATCCGCAAACTTTGCCAAGGGGCCAGACACTC
>CACYBP010000362.1 GCA_902772625.1 Oscillospiraceae bacterium | reverse complement strand
GGAGTCCACCACGTAGACGTTGGGAAACTCCTCGGCGGCGATGCAGGCGTTCTGGTAGCAGCTGGAGAAATCGCTGCTGATGGTGGTCTGGATCACCGCATCGTAAAGGGGAGCCTTCTCCTTGAAGAATTTGATGTAATCCTCCACGTTGAGGGCGGCGGTGCCGCAGATGGGGTTGCCGGCGTCCACGTATTCGAAAATGTCCTGGACGTTGATATCCACGCCGTCGCGGTAGGTCTTTCCGCCCTTTTCCACGTAAAGGGGCATCACCGCGATCTTATATCGCTCGATAAGCTCCGGGGAAAGGTCAGCGGTGCTTTCGGTGGAAAACAGAATATTCATAAAGCGTTCCTTTCTTGCCTGCGGCGAAGGCCGCGGAAGGTCAAAGAGAGTCGGGTCTGGTTTACGTCAGTATATCGGATTTTTTCCGTCTTGTCAAGCGAAAGGGTCACTTCCGCCGCCGGAGGAAGGGGAAGGGCCTGATCTGGCAGAGCAGGATCGCCCCGAACATCAGAACGCACCCGAAAAGCTGGAGAAAAGACATCTTTTCCCCGAGCAGGAGCGCGCCGCCCACGGCCGAGAACACCGCCTCAAAAGAGAGGATCAGGGATGCCACGGCGGGATCGGCGCCCTTCTACCCCAGGACCTGCAGGGTGAAGCCCACCCCGGAGGAGAGCACGCCGCTGTATAAAAGCGGGACCAGCGCCGGGACGAGATCGGACGCGGCGGGGCTTTCAAAGAGAAGGAGCAGAAGAAGATTGAGAAGAGCCGACACGAAAAACTGGATCAGGGAAAACCGTAGGGGATAGATCTTATCGCCCGCGCCGTCGATCAGGAGGATGTGCGCCGCCCAGAGCACCGCGCCGAGAAGCAGGACGCCGTCTCCCGCGGAAAACCCGCTCTCCCCGCTCCAGGTCAGAAGAAAGAGACCGACGAGCGCCAGGGGAGAGGCCAGCCAGAGCATCGGCGTGAGCTTTTTCCGGAGGAAAAGACCGAAAAGGGGCACCAGAAGGATATATAGCCCGGTGATGAACCCGGCTTTTCCGGCGCTTTTCGTCAGGACGACGCCGTATTGCTGAAGCGCCTGGGCCGCGGTCAGGATCGTCCCCGCGGCGATTCCCGCGAGACAGGTCGCGCGCATGCCCTTGTCAGGCGTCTTTTTTTCCAGAAGGAAGCAGAAGGGGAGAAGGGCGAGCCCCGCCAGAAAGAACCGCACGGCGTCGAAGGTGAAGACGCCCACGTGGTCGCCGCCGAGGCGCTGGGCGGTGAAAGAGAAGCCCCAGATCACCGCGGTCAGGGAGAGAAGAAAGAGAGATCGCTTGTTCATAAAGGCTTTCGGACTCCTTGTTTCATGAAAAAACGGCTCCTTTGCCGGACAGCAAAGGAGCCGCGGGTATCGCTCAAATATCGGTGCGGATGACCTCTTCGCGCTTTGAGGAGAGGAAGGCCGCATCCACGACCTTCATCTGGCGCAGAAGCTCGCTCTTTTTCACGAGACTTTCCTTCCGCCCTTCCTCCAGACTTGTCAGAAGATCGTCCCAGTAGGCAAGCGGCCGCTCTTCGATCACCGGAAGGGGCAGGGGTTCCAGCATTTCTTTTTCCAGGGGAGCCATGGTGCGGCTCGGCCCCAGAGATTTCTGACCCACGACGCTGTCGAAGCCCTTCACGTTTTCCCGGATGCGGGCCATGCCGCCGGTCTTGCCCGAAAAATCGTCAAGCTTCATGGTGCCGCGGTCGCCGAACAGGAACCAGCGCGGCAGCTTCTGCAGCGCGAAGGTGCCCACCGAGATACGCGCCGTGGTGCCGCCGGAAAAGCGCATCGAAAGCTCGAAATAATCGTCCACCGCGGGGGTCAGGACGCTTAAGAGGCGCGCGTAGACGCTTTCCACCTTTTCGTCCTTATAGAGCATGAGCATCTGGTCGATCAGATGCACGCCCCAGTCGTAGAGCATGCCGCCTCCCGCCACGGGGTCGGCCCGCCAGCCGAAGCACACGCCCCGCTCGCCCAAAACCCGGGACTCAACGGTGGTGATCCGGCCGATCTCGCCGGAGCGCACCGCCTCGCACACCGCGAGATAATCCACGTCGAACCGGCGGTTCTGGTGGACGGTGAAGAGCTTCCCGGTCTCATTGGATACCGCGACCACCTCTTCAAGCTCTTTACAGGACATGGTGACCGGCTTTTCACACAAGACGTTCTTTCCCGCCTTCATGGCGGCGACGGCGTATTTCGCGTGAAAATTATTGGGGGTGGAGATCACCACGAGATCCAGATCTTCCTTCAGGAAATCCCCGGCCTTGTCATACGCCCGAAGGCCCAGGGAGCGGGCCTCGTCAAGAGCCTCCGGCTTGAGGTCGAGGACCGCGACGAGCTTCGCCCGGTCGGGGAAGGCCTCGATCTTTCTCATGTGGAAGTGGCCCATGTAGCCGAATCCGATGATGCCGATTTTCTTCATCTCGTCATTTTCCTTTCCGCAAAACGAAATTGTCCCCATGGGGAAAAGCGGGATGCGGGGGAAGGGCTTTCCGCCCGGCCGGTTTCATTATAGCAGAGACGCCCCGGGAAAACAAGCCCGGCTTCGCGCTTTTTCGCCTCAGAATTTCGGCTCGTAGCGCTTGGGATCGGGCACGAAGTCCACGCGCCGGACCACCGGGTTTTTGAATTTCAGCTTGGAACAGTAGGCCTCGAAACCGATCCGGCCGAATTTCCGGTCGTCGATGGGATCGGGATCGGTGATTTCCAGGACGAGCTTTCCGTCGATCACCACGAAGATGTGACCCCGGATATCCCCGGCCGTCAGATGATAGACGCGCCCCGGCTCGAAGGGGAAAAGCTGGGTGCCGCAGGAGAAGGTGTATTCGGGCGAGCGCTCGAACCCCACCTTGCCGTCCCACCATCCCTGGATCCCGGCCACGTAGGCCACGTCCCGGCGGTTGGTCGCGTCGTTGAAGCTTCCGTGCCACATGATATTGATGTCGTGGTCGTTGGGAAGGATCGTGGCGCAGTCCACCTCCAGAAGCACCGGACCGAAGTAGTCGGCCCGGGAGATCACCATGGCCGCCGAGTTCTCCCGGTTTTCGCCCACCAGCCACCCCTCTTCGTCCACGTGCCAGCTTCCGGCCCGGATCTCGAAATCCTCCCGGAGGCTTTCAGGGGAGAAGGGACGGTCGTAAAGGATCTCCATCCTTTCGGGGAAGAGCTGCTTTTTCATCAGTTGGATCATAGTTATTCATCCTTTCCGCGCCGGAAAGGCGCTTGTTATGCTTCGTCAGCGATCTCGCCTCTGTATCGCGCGACGCCTGCGTCCTGAAGAAAGACGAGGGTCCCGTCCTCCTTCGCCACGGCCCGCCGGAAGGTCATCGTCCCGGCGTAGCCCCTCTCCCGGTGAAATCCCGCGAAGAGGATCTTTCCCTGAAACACGGCGGCTTTGGGCACCGATTCGCAGGGGATCACCGGATCGGGGGGAAGGATCCATCCGGAAAGGGGCGTGCGGGTGAACCGGTACTGCCCGACGCCCTTCAGACTGAAGACCAGATAGGTATAGTCTCCGAAGGTGAAAAGGTCGGGGCATTCGGGCTCGTCCTCTCCGGGGGCGACGTAAAGCGGCCCGACCTCCCGCCACGCGTCCAGATCGTCCGAAACCAGATGCAGAAGGCATCCCTTCCCCTCGGAAAGCAGCGTGGTGGTCAGAAGCATGTGATAAGCCCCGTCCCCGCCCCGGAAAACCTTGGGGTCCCGGGCTGAGGAGGCCCGGTACCGGTCGGAGATGGTGAAGGAAAAGCCCGGATCCTTCCGGAAATGAAGGCCGTCGGGCGAAAGCGAGCGGCGGATCGGGGCGGGGGAGCCGTCCACGGTCCGCACCGTGTAGAATAGATAAGAAACCCCGTCCTTTTCCAGAAAGGAGCCGGTGCAGATCGAGCCCTCCCGGGCGTCGTCGATGGGCACCGCGGTGGGATGCACCGTCCATTCCCGGAGATCGGCGGAGGAGATATGCTCCCACTGGTGGGCGCCCTTGCCCCACTTGCTTTTGTGGTGGCGGCGGTCCTTGAGATAGAGCACGTGATACCGCCCGCCCGCGGCGTAGGGCATGCAGTCGCCCACGAAGACCCCGCCGCCGGGCCGCCATCCCTCGGCGCCGGTGAAGCGCGTTTCAGGCGCTTCCCGCTCCTCCGGGACGCCGGGGACGAGGGAGAGGGGATGGGACGAAACCAGTTCTTTTCCCGCGAAAAGAGGAGTCCCGAAGGGCCATTCCTCGTCAAGGACCCGCCCGCCGGATGAAAGGGTCAG
>CACYBP010000361.1 GCA_902772625.1 Oscillospiraceae bacterium | reverse complement strand
GTTGCAGGTGAGGGGATGGGGAAGAGAGTCGGTGTCGGCCTTGCCGTCCAGGATCCCGCGGCCGAGGATCCGGACGTTCTTCCCGGTGAGGGCGATGCCGCAGCGCACCCGGGACTGGTCGTGGGCGGGCATCGCGCCGGGGCGGCGGAGGCGGATCACGGCTCCCTCGCAAAGATACCAGGTCTTGCCGTCACCCCGGGCGGTGAGATATTCCATGTTATAGACCCCGGGGGCGAAATAGAGAAGATCGCCCGCCGCGTATAAGGCGTCGAAGCGCTCCTGGGTGATCACGTCCTCCTCGCTTTCGGAGGGAGGGACGGTCACCGCGCCGGGCATGCCGGGGGAGAAGATCCGGGTCTCCAGGGGCTCGGTGAAGAGGAAGAGGGGGCGGCGGGTGCCGTCGATCTCGATCGAAAGGATCCGGTGCTTTTCCTTTGCCGTGTCCAGAAGGAAACGCACGCGGCGGGACGCGGGATCGGTCACGGGATCGATCATGGCAAGCCGGGGGCGGATCCTGACGTCCTGGATCCGGATCCGGGGGTTCAGGATCTCCACCGTGATGTACGCCGTGCCGTCGTGATCCCAGCGGGCCAGGGTCTCCTTCTCGCTTTCGTAATTATAGGAACCGGGCTGGTGCTGATAGGCCTCGAAGGTGCGGATCTCGCGCGGCGCTTCTCCGGGGACCTCGGCCGTCACGCGGTAGTCCCGGGACACCGGCCACGTCCAGAAGCTCTTTTCCATCGTTTCGTCTTTCCTTTCCGGGCGAAGGGAGAGGTTCGCCTTTTTCTGTATTATATCGGATCGGGGAAGGGAAAGCAACTCCCGCACCGGCGCTTCTTTGCCCCGAAAAAGCAGACCGCAACATCTTGTGGCCCGTAAAAAAGCCGGACACAAGAGGCAAACGCCTGTTCGGAAATCAAAATGAAAAAGACAAAATAAACAAATGTTCGCCGCTGGGAAAACGGCATAAAACGAAAAAAACCGTCGAATTTCAGAACAAATTTCTCTCTTTCCCTCTTGACAAAACCGGGCTCCTGTGTTTATAATGGTAGCGTAGTGGATGACAGTGGATGTTTGGCGGAGGGCAGCGGCGCTCCAAGGGAGCAAACACCGCCCGCCGGACGCCGCGAGGATGATCCGAAGACTTCGGGAAGGGAGGGGAAGACGCGGTGCTGCAGGGTGAATTCAGACATACCGTGGACGCGAAGGGCCGCTTCTTTTTCCCCGCGCCCCTGAAGGATGAGATCGGAGAGGCTCCGGTCATCTGCCGCGGGATCGACCGCAACCTGATGGTCTATTCCCGCCCGGAATGGGAGGCCTTCGCCGCCAAGATCCGGGCTCTGCCCTTCAATGAATCGAAAAAGCTGACGCATTTCTTTATATCCAAATCCAGCGAGGTCCCCATCGACGCCCAGGGCCGCATGGTCATTCCCCAGATGATGCGGGAATACGCCGGGATCGGCAAGAACGTGGTGATCGTCGGCGCAGTGGACAGCGTCGAGATCTGGGACGAGGATACCTGGAAGAACAAGATGGACGAGCTCTCCGGCGAGGACGTGATCGCCATCATGGAAAAGAACAATTTCTGATATGGAATTTCAACATACGAGCGTTCTGCTCACCGAGGCCGTGGACGCCCTCCGTGTGGAAAAGGGCGGGCTTTACGTGGACTGCACCCTCGGGGGCGGGGGACACACCGCGGAGATCCTTCGCCGGGGCGGCCGCGTGATCGGCATCGACCGGGACGGCGAGGCCATCGAGGCCGCGAAGGCGCGTATCGGCGCGAATCCGGATTTCGAGGCCGTGAGGCTGAATTTCGTCTCCCTCAAGGCCATGGCTGAGGAAAGAATGATCGCGGGAAGAGTCTCGGGCGTCCTTTTCGACCTGGGCGTTTCCTCACATCAGCTGGACGATCCCGCGCGTGGATTTTCCTACCACGCCGACGCGGCGCTGGATATGCGCATGGACACCCGCGAGGAGCTTTCGGCCGCGAAGCTTGTGAACGAAGCGCCGGAGGAGGAGCTTTCCAGGATCCTCTTTGAATACGGCGAGGAGAAGATGGCCCGCGCCATCGCGAAAGCCATCGTGAAACGGCGGGAGGAAAAACCCATCGGGACCACCTCCGAGCTGGCTGAGATCATCAGGGACGCGATGCCTCCGAAGATGCGCCGGGACAAGCATCCGGCGAAAAGAAGCTTTCAGGCGATCCGCATCGCGGTGAACGGAGAATTGACCGGCCTGCCCCCGGCGCTGGAGGCGGCCTACGAGATCCTGAAGCCCGGCGGAAGGCTCGCGGTGATCACCTTCCATTCGCTGGAGGACCGGATCGTAAAGAACTTTTTCCGGGAGATGGAGCGGGGCTGCACCTGCCCTCCGGAATTCCCGGTCTGCGTATGCGGGAAGACGCCCCGGATGAAAAGCGTCATCCGCAAGCCCCTGGAGGCAAGTGAAGAAGAGCTTGCCTCAAACCCCCGCGCCAGAAGCGCCAAGCTCCGGGCGGGGGAGAAGATCAAATAAACGAGCACACACGGAAAAGGAGCGAGCACCGTGGAAAAAAGGATCATAGAGATCGATCTTGACAGGATGGAACGCGGCCGGTATAACGACAATCTGGCCCGCGCGCCGAAGGTACGCCCTGAAAGAGTCCCCGAGCTTGCTCCCGCACCGAAAAAAGGCGTTCGAACCCGGCCGCTTCCCCGGGAAAAGAGCGCCGTTCGCCCGCTCTGGATCGCCGCGCTTCTGGCGGTGGCCGTTCTCTATATGTTCCTGGTGGGCCAGTACATGACCCTGACCGAGCTTTCGCTGGAGGCCTCCGGATACGAGGCCAGCATCCGCAAAAGCGATCAGGAGATCTCCAAGCTGAAGAAATTCACCCTCTCGAACGTCAGCGACGAGGAGATCGAGGCCTTCGTCCGCAAATACGACATGGACAAGCTTGAAAGAAGCGGCGTCGAATATCTGGACACCTCCCGCCCCGACGTGATGGTTTCCCATACGGGGAAAGAAAGCTCCGGCGCCGCGGCCCGCGCCTTCGGCACTCTGGGCGAAAAGCTGGAGGAGATCTTTGAATTCTTCCGGTGATCTGATCCTGCCGTCCCCAACTTTATATACTTGTCGGGCATATCCGACGTAAGGGAGGAAATGTTGCCGCATTTCCTTCCCTTACTTTTCAAAGCTTTTTACCCGGGAGAAAGAAAAGAGAAAAAGACCTTCCACAATCTGTAGGTCATAATTGCAAATCGATCCCATATGATGTATAATAGGGGATAGGGGCAAAGGACGCCTTCCCGCCCCGCCCGGAAGGAAAAAAGACGCGGGGGAACGCCCGCGCTTTCCCGGGATCCCGGCAAAGAAGAATTCCCGGAAGGATCAGCCGATGGACGACTCTCTGAAGAAGAAAAACACGCGCAAAAAGAATCCCGTGCCGGACCGCAAATCGCTTGCGCCCGACAAGGGGATGCTTTTGCGCGTTTTCGCCATACTGGGGCTGGTGTGTCTGGCGGTGCTGCCTTATCTGCTTTACCAGCTGGCCAAGGTCCAGATCCTGGACCACGAGACCTGGCAGAGCCGCGCCATCCGCCAGCAGACCCGTTCGGTCACCCTCCTCCCGGTGAGGGGCGTGATCTACGACGCCAACATGAACGAGGTGGCGGTGTCCACGGTGGTGGAGCATATCTGCTTCGCCCCGGCCAATATGCGCCGGGATTACGACACCGTGAAGTCGGCCGAGACCAAAGAAAAGTGGCAGAAAGAAGACGAGGAGAAGATCGAGGCGATCTGCCATGAGCTGGCGGAGGTCCTGGATCTCGATTACGATCTTCTGATGGCCAAGGCCGCCAAAAAGGATTCCTACTATCAGGTGGTGGCCCGCAACGTCGACAAATCCAAGACCGACGTGATCCGCGCCTTCATCTCGGAAAACAAGATCCGCGGCGTGGACTTCTATCCCTCCAGCGAGCGCTATTATCCCTACGGCGGCTTTGCCAGCGCCATCATCGGCTTCACCAACGCCGACGGGGAGGGGACCTACGGCGTGGAACGGACCTACGATCCGATCCTCTCGGGCCAGGCCGGCCGGATCATCTCGGCGAAAAACCGGGACGGCGAGGCCATGCCCTTTTCCTACGAGCAGTACATGGACGCCGAGGACGGCCTCGGCGTGGTCCTGACCGTGGATCACACGGTGCAGGATATCCTGATGAAATATCTTGAGACCGCCACCATCGACAACGACGCCGCCGGCGCCACCGGTGTGGTATTGAACGTCAAGACCGGCGCCGTGGTGGGCATGGGCTCCTATCCCGATTTCGATCTGAACGCTCCGCGCGCCCTTTCGGAGGAACAGGAGGCCGAGCTCGCCCTGCTTCCCACCGAGGAGCAGAACACCGCCCGCCTGAACATGCTCTATTCCGCCTGGCGCAACAAGGCGGTCAGCGAAGCCTACGAGCCCGGCTCCACCTTCAAGACGGTCACCGCGGCCATCGCCCTGGAGGGCGGGACCTCGAAGCTTTCGGATACCTACTACTGCGGCGGCTCCACCCATGTGGCCGGGTGGAACATCGGCTGCTGGAAGCACGCAGGCCACGGTTCTCTGGACTTCACCGGGGCGGTGATGGGCTCCTGCAACGTGGCCTTCATCGAGATCGGGCGTTCCATCGGGGCGGAGGGCTTCTACCGCGGGGTGGAATCCTTCGGCCTGACCTCCAAGACCGGCATCGATCTGCCGGGCGAATCCAGCGGCATCTTCTTCAACGCCAACACCTTCGGCGACAGCGCCGCGAACCTCGCGGTGGCCTCCTTCGGCCAGCGCTTCAAGATCACCCCGATCCAGCTTATCACCGCGGTGGCGGGCATCGCCAACGGCGGCGTGGAGATGAAGCCCCACGTGGTGGCGGCCTACACCGACGCCGAGGGGAACGTCACCGAAAGCATGGAGCCGGAGATTCTGCGCCAGATCGTCAGCAAAGAGACCTCCGAGACCCTCTGCCGGATCCTGGAACGCGTGGTCTCCAAGGGCACCGGCCGCAACGCCTACGTGGCGGGCTACCGGGTGGGCGGCAAGACCGGCACCTCCGAAAAGAACGCGGCCGGCACCGAACAGGATTATATCGCCTCCTTTATGGGCATCGCCCCCTGCGACGATCCGCAATACGCGGTGCTGGTCCTGATCGACGAGCCCAAGGGCAGCCTTTATCAGGGCGGCCAGATCACCGCTCCCGTGGTGGGGCGGATCTTCTCGGAGATCCTGCCGTACCTCGGCGTAGAGCCTATTTATACCGAAGAGGAGCTGGCGACCCTGCAGGTCACGGTGCCCAAGATGACCCGCCTTTCTCAGAGCGACGCCCTGGCCCGGGCGAAGGCCGCGGGACTGGACGTGGAGATCGTCGGGACCGGGGATACCGTCACGGCGCAGACACCCGCCTACGGCTCCGTCATCTCCAACCGCACCAAGGTGATCCTCTACTGCGGCGAGACCGCGCCCGAGGAGACCGGCGAGGTGCCCTCGGTGGTGGGCCTTTCCTATCCCTCGGCGGTCAGAAGGCTGGAGGAAGCGGGCTTTTACATGCACGCCACCGGCGCGGTGCAGACCGTGGCGGGCGACAGCGTCCGCGCCAAAAAACAGAGCATCGAACCGGGCAGCACGGCGCTGAAGGGGAGCGTCGTCACGGTGGAATTCCTGGACGGCAATACCTACGAGACGGGCGAATAAACTCCCGTCCCGCCTTTCGCCGGGATCC
>CACYBP010000360.1 GCA_902772625.1 Oscillospiraceae bacterium | reverse complement strand
GATGGAGAAGGCGGGGTAGGTGAAGGTGCCGCCCAGCTTTTCGTTGGTCTTGAGGTTGGAGATCACGGCGCTGGGATCGAATTCCGATCCGGTGGCGCTGAGGGTCAGGATATCCACCAGCGGCAGGGCCTTCTGCCGGTGATCGGCGTCGCGCACCATCTGCCAGAGGTCGTCCCCCTCGTAGAAGACGCCGGTGGCGATGGCCTTGGAGCAGTCGATGGTGCTCCCGCCGCCCACGGCGAGGATCACGTCGATCCGGTTCTCCTTGCAGAGCGCCACGCCCTTTTCCACCGATTCGATGCGGGGGTTGGGCTCGATGCCCGAAAGCTCGGTGACGGCGAAGCCGCCCCCGGAAAGGATCTTCATCACCTCGTCGTAAAGCCCGGTCTTCTTGATCGAACCGCCGCCGTAGGTAAGAAGCACGTTTTTCCCGAAGACCCGGAGCGAGTCGGCAAGATGCGAGATCTGCCCTTTGCCGAAATAAAGCTTCGTGGGCACGTCGTGCACGTAATTCAGCATATGCTTTCCTCCTCATGAAAGGCGCGGGACGGCGAAAGGCCATCCCGCCGGTCTTTTTTTCTATTCTATCACGCCTTGCGGAAAAACGCAATTCCCATTCGGCGGCCTTTTCCCGCGCCGGATTTATCCCAGGGCGGGAAGCTCCAGCCCGTCGTAGGCCACCTCCACCCGGTACGGCCGGTCGAGGGAGGCAAAATAGGCCGAAAGGGTCTCGTGGGTGGAGCCAAAGGGGCTGATATGAGTGGCGAAGATCTTCGTCTTTTCGTCGACGGCGCCGATCTCGTAGAGCCTGTCGAGGTTTTCCACGAAGCGCTTTTTATCCATGTGAGCGCTTTCCCGGGTCATGTAGTCGAAATCCACCGGGAAGGTGCATTCGCCGATGAAATACGTGAGGCGGCGGCCCCGGAGAGCGGCGAAGGTCTCCTCCAGAAAATAGCCCGAATCCAGTGCGTAATAAAGGCTTTCGCCGTTCCGCTCGATGAGGTAGTTGGTGCTGTTCTTTTCGTAGACCGTGCTGTGGCGGCCGCGAAGCGGGGTCACGCGATACTCCCCCGCCTCGAAGGGGACGCCGGGGGTCACCGCGCGGAGGACCGCGTTGGGGGAGGAAATCAGCTTTTCGCCCCCGAGGGCGGGCTGAATGACGTAAAGCTCGTCGAAAAAGCGCTTCCCCTCTTCGGAAAGGATCACGGTCAGAGGCTCGTCGGTCCCCGCGCGCTTCACCGAACGCTCCCAGAAGAAGGTATAATTGAAATGGTCGTCGTGGGTGTGGGTGAGAAGCACCCGGCGGAGCTTATCCAGCCGCAGAGCGTGATCCCGCGCCTGGGCAAAGTAGTCGGCGCCGAGGTCGATGATCGTCTCCTCATCCAGAAGGAAGGAGGAACGGGTGCGCAGCTCTTTCCCGCCGACGCGGCGCGCGTTTTCGCAGATCGGGCAGGTGCAGAAGGGATCGGGGATGCCCTCTCCCGCGGAGGTGCCTAAAAATTTCATATCCATGCCTCTCTTTCGCCGTCCGGGCGGGTCGGGCCGCCCGTTCTTGTTTGATTGTATCACGCCTTCTCCGGACAAGTCAAGAAAAAGCGCGCCGGACCGGCTTTGCCCGGCCCGGCGCGCGTCTTGGAAGTTATGGGAAAAAGCCGAAGGATACCGCGGGTTTTCCCGCGCCTTCCCGAAGAAGGCTCAGACGGGATCGCGCTCCAGGATCAGGTGCAGGCTTTTTCTCGGCGGCAGGTCGAGAAGGAACTCTTCGCCCCCGTGCGGCGTGACCGTTCCCGCCTCAGCGTCCAGAACCGCGGTGATCCTTTCGCCGATCACCGTGCGCAGGGGCTCTTCGCCCTCGTTGGTGCAGAAGAGGATATCGACGCCGTATTTTTTTACGTGCGTGATCCGGAGATCCTTTCGCCGTTCGAGATGCAGAACGGTATCGCTCGCCCGATAAACAGAGCCTGTGAAATCCGGACAGGCGTCAAAATCGATCAGAACGCCGCCGCTTTCCGTGAAAGCCTTCAAATACGCCTCCGCCGTCTCGTCGAACACGCCGTCGGTGATCAGGATTTTATAGCTGTTCCCGGCGATCTTACACCGTCCGTCCCGGATCCGGCATTCCCCTAAAAGGTCGTATTCCAGATAATTGAACTCGATCTGCGCCTCGTAAAGCTCTTTGGCCGCGCGCCAGGGAAGCTCGTCCGCGCCGCACAGGATGGCCACGTCGGTGACGTTTACGCCGTCGGTGTTCATCGCCGCGCATCGCTTGATATAATCGGAGATCCGGTTGTATTCGTTCCAGAAGCTGCTGTTCCTCCCGACGTCGGGCGGCCGCTCCTCCCGGCGGGGACCCCGCAGCGAATAGAAGAAGGCGTGGGGGATGATGAGATTGCACCCCCTGACGAAGAGCCAGTCCAGATACCACTTCATATCCTCGTAGGTGAAGGCGTAGGGATCGTCCTCGTGCCCGCAGCAGCCGAAGCATTCGTTGCCGTTTCGCCTTTTGCCGCGGTGCCGGGCGCTGTCCGAGGCGCATTTCGCCATGGTGCTGTGGGGGCCGGAGACGGCGGAGCCGTTTCCCGGGGCGATATAGCGCCACACGATATCCTGGCACGGCACGTCGAAATCCTTCAGAAGCGCGATGTCGGTGGATTTTTCCGGATGGCCGACCAAGGCGATCCCGTGGGCTTTGCACCAGTCGGAGATCTGCCGGTAAAAGCTTTCCTCAAGCCGCTCCCGGATCGCCTTGCGGAAGATCCTTTCCGTCCTTTTGGCTCTGTCGCTTTCCCGGTCGTCGAAAAGGAAAAAGAGGTCGTCCTCTGAAAGACCTTTCCGGCGAAGCGTCCCTAAGAATCCGGGCGTCCAGGGGACCTTTTTGGCCCCTCTCCCGCAGATCATCGGCTCGTCGGTGAAGATACCGGCGACCGTGCCGCCGAAATCCTCCCCGAGAGCTTCGTAATATTTCTCGTGCGTAAGCTCTATGAAGCTCCTCACGGCGTCGGGATTCAGAAGATCGGCCGATCTCGGCGCGCCCGGCTCCCCGTCGTCCTCGCCGAAGTGAATGCCCCGGATCGTGCCGCCCGAGAAGCACTCGAAAAAGGCAAAGCGCTTCCCCTCTCTTTCGGTCTCCGCAATCAGCGTTTCGCCCGGCTTTTCCGCAGGATCGCTCCGCATCTCCAGGCAGACCGACGCGTATCCGGGGTTCCTTTTCACCACCTCGCCGTGGCAGGAGCCGGAGGGGTACATGGCTTCGTCGTAGAGAAGGACCCGCATCCCGAGGCGTTTGGCCTCTTTGACGGCAAACCGCACGTAATGAAGCCATTCGTCGCCCATATAGGGGATGCTTTCGGGAAGACCGATGCGCGGATGGATCACAAACCCGTTCACGCCCTTCTCCCGGAATTCCCCGATCTGTTTCCCGATCTCTTCTTCCGAGAGATCGTCGTTCCAGAACCAGAACGGCATGGGGGAAAAAGCGGGGGCGGGGGAAAGAAACTCGTTTATCAGCTCTGCTTTGCTCATATCGTCACTCTTTCCGGGAAGACGGAGGCGCGAAGGGCCTCCTTCGTTTTTTGGCCGCCCGGCGCCGGACCCGAAAGACAAAGGGGCTCTCCGCCGGGATCTCCTCTTTCAGTATAGCACGCATGTATCCCGTCTTGCAAGAAGAGAAACGGCCGACGCCCCGATTCTTGTTTACGAAAGCGGCGACGGGGAAGGGGACGCTCCCGCCGGCCCGTCGCCGGAAGCGAGATATTCCTCCAGCGTAAGGCCGGAAGACGTGATCTTGCCCGCGTTCTCTTTCCCCACGTACCGGTAATGCCAGGGCTCATAGATGATACCGGTCACCCCGGTCTTCTCCGGGGGATAGCGGACGATGAAGCCGTAGTTCGCCGCGTTCTCCCGAAGCCACAGGGAGACCGCGGTGGTCTCCTGCTTTTCGTCCAGAAGCTGGTACCCCTCGTCCACGATGTCGAAGGCGAGGCCGGTCTGGTGCTCGCTCTGGCCCGGCGGGGCCACCACCTGGGAGGCGAGACGGGCCGCCTCGGTGGGAAGCTCGCCCCGGTCCTGATAGTATTTGATCTTGGCCTGATAGAGCGACGCCTGTTTTTCGTAGGAGCGGTAGGAAGAACAGATCAGGGGACGGAGCCCCGCCGCCCGGCAATCGTCCATCATGTCCTGCAGGTCGGGAAGACACAGCCGGGAGGAAGCCATGCCGTTCCGGAGCGCCGCGGTCTCGGGGATATACTCCGCGGAGAGGGGATGCTCCCGGTTTACCAGAAGCAGGGGATCCTGCTCTCCGGCCGGGATCGCCGCCGGAAGAGTCCGGAATTCTTCACCCTGTTCGGGCGGAACGGCGACCTCTTCCTCCGGGGAAAACCGGTAGGGATCCCGTTCTTTTCCCGCCTCGCCGTCCTCCCGGGGACGGAGAAGAAGGATCAGGAGAAAGACGAGGACTCCCGCGGCCGCCGTGAAAAGAAGAAACGCGCCCCTGCTCCGGAAAAGCCTTTGAAGAAAAGTCCTTTTCCGGCGGCGTACCCCGTCATGGCGGGGATCCCGCCGCCCCCTTCCGGCCGGGGCGCCCCGGCGCCGGGTTCGTCCCCCGGCGCTGCGCGGCAGAGGCCGCGCGTCCTCGATGATCGAAAGCTCGCTTCGCATAATGCCCTCCTCATGGATGATGGCACCATCATACAGGAGAGTTGTATCCAACTTGTAACAAAGTTGTAACAAATAGCCCCGATATTCGACCCAAATTGTAAACATTCTGTAAACGTTTTGCGGCCGGCCCTTTGAGAAAGTAAGCGAAGGAGCGGGAAAACGGTTGAAGAAAAGGCCTGTTTATGGTAAAATACCCTCAAGAGCTTCCGCGCTTCGGGGCGGGAAAAGGAAGGGGGAGACGAAGGAGTGTTTGAAAAGCTCTTTTCAGAGTTCGATCAGATCCTGGTCCTGGACACCGAGACCACCGGAATCGACCCGCGCCGGGACGAGATCATCGAGCTCGGGATGACGTCTCTTTCTCCCCGGGGCGAGGTGGAGGCCGATTTTCTGATCTCCCTGTCGCCGGAAAAGCGCCTTCCGCCCGAAATCACCCGCCTCACCGGCATCACCCCGGAAAAGCTTCAGGACGAAGGAGTCGGGAAGGGCGAGGCGGCGGAAGCCTTCGCCGCCATGGTCGGGGATAAGAAGACCCTGCTCGCGGCCTACAACGCGCAGTTCGATCTGAACTTTTTATTCTATTTCCTCTCCCGGGAGAAAAGGGCCGACGCCCTCCGGGGGATCAGAATGCTGGACGTCCTGACGGTCTACCGGGACAGAAGACCCTATCCGCATAGGCTGGAGCACGCCGTGGCGGCCTACGGGCTTACCACGCAGAATACCCACAGGGCGCTGGACGACGTGCACGCCACGGTGGCGGTGATGGCCGCCATGGAGGCCGAAAAGGACGATCTCGAACGCTATATCAATCTTTTCGGCACCCATCCGAAGTACGGCCTTTCGGGAAGGCCCATCGGATCGGTGACCTACCGGCCCCAGGAATACGATCCCGCCCGCCCTCTCTATGAGAGCGGGGAGGAAAACGCGTAAACGCCCCGCGTTTTATATATCAGCAGAACGCAGATAAACGAAAAGAGGAGAGAAGATGAGCGAACCGGCGCTGAACCCCGCAAGGCTTTATCTCCGGCACGCCTTCCCGGAATACCTGACCGCCGGCAGACGGTGGCAGGGGATCCCGTCCATAGAGAGGACCGAAGGAGGAAGGCTTTACGTCACCTGGTACTCGGGCGGCGATACCGAGGAGCCGGGGAACGTGGTCGTTCTGGAGATGAGCGACGACGGGAAGAGCTTCACCGACGGCTTTCTTCTGGTGAAGCACGACGACCCGGAGGTCAGATGCTTCGACCCCACGGTGTGGATCGATCCCCGGGGCCGTTTCTGGCTCTTCTGGACCCAGTCGAAGGGATATTTCGACGGGCGGGACGGCGTCTGGGCCGCCCGGTGCGACGATCCGGACGCGAAGGAGCCGCTTTTCACGTCTCCCCGCCGGATCGCCGATGGACTGATGCTCAATAAACCCACCGTGACGAAGAACGGCGACTGGCTGTTCCCGGTCGCTTTGTGGACCGACGAGTACATCAAGCCCGGGGAGGAGCATCCCGAGCTTCGGGATCAGACCCTGGCCAATCTTTACCGCTCCCGGGACGGGGGCGAGAGCTTCACGCGTGTGGGCGGCGTGGATATGCCCCGGCGCGCCTTTGACGAGCATATGACGGTGGAGCTTTCGGACGGACGGCTCTGGATGCTGGTCCGGACGAAGGACGGCATCGGCCAGGCTTTTTCCTCCGACGGAGGCGCAACCTGGGAAAACGCGGGCTTCTCAGGCCATACCGGCCCCAATTCCCGCTTCTTCATCCGCAGGCTCCGCTCGGGAAGGATCCTTCTGGTGAATCACGTGAACCCCACCTATCTCACCGATCCGAAGGATTGGAACGTCCGCAATAACCTTATGGCGATGCTTTCGGAGGACGACGGCAAGACCTGGACCGGCGGGCTGATGCTGGACACCCGCACGGGGATCAGCTATCCCGACGGGAAAGAGGATGAAACCGGGCGGATCTGGCTGACCTACGACTACGACCGGTACGGCGCCCGGGAGATCCTGATGGCGACCTTTACCGAGGAGGATATCCTCCGGGGGAGACTCACGTCCCCCGGATCGGAGCTTGCCCGGGTGATCAACCGGGCCACCGGAGAAAAACCGGAAGGGAGAAACTGACCGATGGAATACGTATGGATCGCCCTCGCCGTGCTGGCGGGACTTCTCGTGATAGCGCTTCTGGGGATCGCCTGGGTGCTTTCAGGCATCGTGGTGCATCCGAAGATCAACACCCGCGAGGCCTGCGTCGCCTACGACAGGGAACACGGCGTGGATCTTTCGCCTTACGGCAGGGAGATCAAAACCGAGCCCTTCTCCTTCGTCTCGAAGGAGGCCGGCGTGGAGATCAAGGGCATGTATATCGACCGCCCGGAAGGTACGGACTTCCCGGACGGGCGCCGGCGGGTGATCGTCCTGGTGCACGGATACACCAGCACCCTCTGCGGCATGCTGAAATACGTGGAGGATTACCGCCGTCTCGGCTTCGACGCGGTGCTTTACGACCACCCCAACCACGGCGAAAGCGGCAAAAAGCCCACCACCATGGGCGACCGGGAAAAAAGAGTGGTGTGCGAGGTGATCGACCTTGCGAAAGCGCGCTACGGCGAGGACGCGGTGATCGGCACCCACGGCGAATCCATGGGCGCGGCCACCGTGATGCTGCACGCCGCCATCGACGACCGGATTTCCTTCGCGGTGGAGGACTGCGGCTACTCGAATCTCGCGGATCAGCTGGCCTTCAACATGAAGCACGTATACCGCCTGCCGCGCTTCCCGCTTCTCGCGATGGCGAGCCTTTTCTCAAAGCTTCGCGGCGGCGTGCTCTTCTCCCGGGTGAAGCCCGCCGAGGAAGTGAAAAAGATCCCCGCCTCGCTTCCCATGCTTTTCGTCCACGGCACGGCCGACGATTTCGTCCCCAGCGCCATGGTGTTTGAAAACTTCGAGGCGAAAAAGGGCGAAAAGGAGCTTCTCTGCTATCCCGGCGCGGGCCACGCCCTGAGCAAGAATCTGCATCAGAAGGCGTACGGAGAAAATCTGGAAAAATTCCTTCGGAAATACGGGATCGTCTGAACCCCCGATCGGGGAAAGCGCTTCGGCGCCTTCCCATATAAGCTCTGTCTTAAAGAGTATCATCAGAAAAACAAGACGGAAAGAGGAAAAACGGTATGCGTTGGAATTGGGACGAAACGCGGATGCTTCAGGAGGCGAAGGCGGGAAGACGCGGCTTTCACTTCATGCTGGAGCTTTTGATCTTCATCCCGGTGTTTATCGCGGCAGCCCTTCTGGAGTCGATCCCGAGCTTCATGGCCGAGATCGGATGGATCCTTTCAAACCCCGCGGCGATAGCCGAGGCGGCGCGCCGCCTGACCGCGGGCGACGCGGCGGGATATATCGAGGCGATCCAGGCGATCACGGAAAGCCAGCCCGCCTGGATGACCCTGATCTCGCTTTTCTCCACAGCCCTGATGAT
>CACYBP010000359.1 GCA_902772625.1 Oscillospiraceae bacterium | reverse complement strand
CTATCCCCGGGTGTTCCGGGAATGGATCGGGAAATATCAGGACCGGCTGAAGCCCGGCGCGATCCTCACCGACGTCACCGGCGTGAAAACGCCGGTGGTCTACGCGATCCAGGAGATCCTGCGCCCCGATCTGGAATTCATCGCGGCGCACCCCATGGCCGGGCGCGAGGTCTGCGGCGTGGAAAACGCCGACGACCGGATCTTCCGGGATGCGAACTTCATCGTGGTGCCCACGGAGAAAAACAGCCCCGAGGCGGTGGAGTGGGCGAAAAGCCTCGGGCAGATCCTCGGCTTCCGGCGCATTTCGACTCTGTCGCCCGAGGAGCACGACGAGATGATCGGATTCGTTTCCCAGCTCACCCATCTCATCGCGGTGGCGCTGATGACCTGTTCGGAGAACCGGCACCTGGTGGATTACACCGGCGATTCCTTCCGGGATCTGACGCGGATCGCCCGGATCAACGAGGACATGTGGAGCGAGCTTTTCCTTCTGAACAAGGAGCCGCTTCTGGAAAAGACCGATCTCTTCCTGAAGGAGCTTCAGGAGCTGAGAGAGATGCTGGAAACGGACGACCGGGAAGGCCTGAAGAAGAAAATGCGGCTTTCCACCGAGCGCCGCGCTTATTTCGACAAACCCGGCGAGGGGAGGAATCGGAAATGAACATGGTATTTGAACACAAGCTCGCCGTGCCCATGGAGGTCAAGGAGCTTTATCCTCTCGCCGCGAAGGACGCCCTGCTGGTGGAAAAGCGCGCGGCGGAACTAAAGGCGATCTTTGAGGGAAGGAGCGACAAATTCCTTCTGATCATCGGCCCCTGCTCGGCCGACCGGGAGGACAGCGTTCTGGAATACGTCACGCGCCTGTACGAGACGGCGGAGAGGGTGAAGGACAAGCTCTTCATCGTCCCGAGGATCTATACCAACAAGCCCCGCACCACCGGCGAAGGCTACAAGGGCATGCTGCATCAGCCAGATCCCTCTGAAAAGCCGAATCTTCTGAAGGGCATCATCGCCATCCGGAAGCTTCACATGCGCGTTCTGGAGGAGACCGGCTTTTCCTCGGCCGACGAGATGCTCTACCCGGAAAACTACCGGTATCTGAACGACCTTCTGGCTTACGTGGCGGTGGGGGCCCGCTCGGTGGAGAATCAGGGTCACCGTCTGACCGCGTCGGGGCTTGACGTGCCCGTGGGGATGAAAAACCCCACCAGCGGCGATATCGAGGTGATGCTGAACGCCATTGCGGCGGCGGAGCATCCGCACACCTTCATCTACCGGGGATGGCAGGTGCACTCCACCGGGAATCCCCTGGCTCACGCGTGCCTCAGGGGATACGTGGATCAGCACGGCCGGAGCATGCCGAATTACCATTACGAGGATCTTTTCCGCCTTCACGAGGCCTATCTGAAGCGCGGCATAAAATGCCCGGCGGCGGTGGTGGATACCAACCACGCGAATTCCGGCAAGCAGTATCTGGAACAGATCCGCATCGCGAAAGAGGTCCTTCACAACCGCCGTGAGAATAAAGATATCCGCGGCCTTGTCAAGGGGCTGATGATCGAAAGCTATCTGGAGGACGGCAGCCAGAAGATCGGGGAGGGCGTCTACGGAAAATCCATCACCGATCCCTGCCTCGGCTGGGAAAAGAGCGAGCGGCTGATCCTGGAGATCGCCGACGCGCTGGACTGAGCGCCAAAATAAATTGGACCGGCGGCGGGGCATTAAGCCCGCCGCCGGTCCTTTGCCGTAAGAATCTGAAATCACTCAGAAGGGTCTCCAGAAGACCTCCCAGGAATCGGGCAGATCGCCCTTCCGGATCTCCTCGAAGCTCTCTTCCAGAGAAGCGCTTTCCTGGATCCTCTCCACGCCCGAAAGCGAGATCTTTTCGATGAGCGCTTCGGCCTCCCCCTGGAAATCGTCGGAGGAGGGAAGCCTTCTCTGATGCTTGATGAATTCCAGCTGGAGACGGCTTCTCTTCACGTGCGAAAGCGACTCCGGATCGTTCCGGACCGCCTCCTCCGCCTCGTCGAAAAGGGCGGTGAGCGCGGGAAGCATGGTGTTGGGGACCACGTCCATGGGACTCTCGTAGATCCCGGCGTGGACGCCGTGGCGCGTCACGTGATCCGAAAGCAGGTCGATATACCGGCGAAGGGCTTTCCCGGCCGCGCCGTAATAGCCCTCCAGGAATTCGTCGGTCCACCGGCTGACGTCGCCCTCGGGCTCCCACATCAGCCTGGTGAGCAGGTAGGCGCGAAGCTCGCCGAATTCGCCCGAGCGGGCCTGGCCGTTGCCCTGCTCGAAGATGCTGGACACTCCGTTTTCCAGGAAGAAGCGGATATTGTCCTGAAGCACGTGCAGGTTGATCATGGGGGCGAGATAGAACCGGAAATTCGTGGTGTAATCCCAGATAAACAGATTGTTCGTCAGCTTGCCCCATCCCCTCAGATCCTCCTGGAAGGGATGATCCCAATCCACCAGATGCTTGAAGGGGCGCACCGGGACCTGGCAGGAGCGCATGGGATGGGTGAAGCAGCATTCGATGGAGCAGAGGCAGATGCACACGTTGTCCCGCGGCTTTGTGATCTTCGGCGGGCGGCGCGTGTACTGATAAGCCAGGGTCTCGATCAGAACGTCGGGGAATTCATCCTTCACCGCGTCGGCGCAGGCGTTGACGAACCGGAGCACCGTCCCCATATGGCTTCCCTCTTCCTCGTCGATCTTCCGGCAGGCGGGGCATTCGCAGGGGTTGTACCAGTCCATCTGCGAGACCGAGAAGTACCGGCATTCGGGATGGGAACGGATGGTCTCCTTCAGCCTGCCGACCGTGATCGAAAGCACGTCGGGGTTGGTCAGGCAGAGCTGGGTGCGGTCGCGGACGCGCTTCCCGTCCACCATGGAGAAGTATTCGGGATGGGTCTCGAAATACTCCTCGGGGCTTACGAAGTTGAATAGAGTGTGGCAGAGACTGTGGGGGAGGACCGGCGTCACCGGGGTGCCCCGGGCGTTACTCATGCCGCGCTTCAGGGCGAATTCCGGGAAGGCCGCCACCCCGTGCCAGCTGGTGGAACGGTAGGCGAAGGCCGGGATCACGGCCTCGTCCAGGGCGGGGACCGTCAGGGGATCCCGGCGCGGCACGCGTTCCGCATCCCAGGCGAAGAACCGGCATCCGAGATGCCTCTCCAGAAGACCGTAGACCGCGTATACGTTCCCTCTCTCGTTTTCCCCGGTGAGGAAAAGCCGCTTTCCCGCGCTCCGGAGGATATAGCCGTCGTTTTTGAGGGCGGACGCGGACGGAAGACCTTCACGGTCTGCCTTTCCGATCACGATCTCCTTTTCCGCGGGCTCCTCTTCGTCGGTGACCACGGGTAAGGCCGCGCCGCCGATGGCCGAAAGATACTTTGAAAGCTCTTCCGCCGCGTAGCGTGTGCCGGGGGAGGCGTCCTTTCCGATCACGATCCGGTAATCCGACCGGCCGGATGTCATAAGCTCCATATTCGTTTCTCCTCTTTCTATGCATTCACCCCTCCGCAGGGATCCCCGCGGAGGGGCGTTTCTTCGTTTATTCAAACAGGATCCCCTTCATGCAGACCATGGGCCGCCGGTTTTCATAATCCCAGCTGTGATGCGCGCCGCCGCGGCAGAAGGTCCTGTGGGGGCAGGAAAGGCAATCCGCGTTCTCGTCCGAAAGGTCGTGGCGGAAGGCCTCGAACCGGTTTTTCCAGACCTCTGAAAAGCGATCGGTGCGGATATCGCCCTGCTTCAGCTCGGGACGCCGCTCGATATCCAGACAGGCGCGGATCTCCCCGTTCGCGGTGATGCTCGCGGTGTGTACCCCGGCGTTGCAGAGCCAGTACCAGTCGCGCACCTCGGCTTCGTAGCCGAGGCCCAGATAGTGGCTGCAGCCGTACTGCACCGGATACCCTTCCCGCCTTTTGTCCCGGATGAATTCAAAGACCCGGCGGGTATCCTCTATGGTGCACATCAGCTCGGGGTGCTCCAGGGCTCTTCCGATGGGCTCCAGATGGATCACGCGCCAGGAATCGATATCGATCCCGTCCATCACGTCGAAAAGAGCCGGCAGCTCGTCGATATTCTTATGATTGACCACCGTGGTGACCTGGACGGCCTTGAAGGCCTTTTCGTCGATCAGGTTTTGGATCCCGGCCATGGCGCGGTCGTATCCTCCGGGCATGGAGCGAAGATGATCGTGGGTATCGCGAAGACCGTCGATGGAGATCGAGACGGTGG
>CACYBP010000358.1 GCA_902772625.1 Oscillospiraceae bacterium | reverse complement strand
TCCGCCGTACTTCGCCTCGTAGTATCCGATCGCGCCTTCCTCGCTGCTCGCGGTTTCATATTTCGGCCTGCACGCCGCCAGGAGGAGGAGCAGGAGCAGCAAAGCAAGAAGCTTCATCGTCTTTTTCATAACCATACACGATCCTTGAATGAAATCCGGCACGCGCCGGTGACATCCGTATTCTATCCCATCCCGCGCTTTTTTGCAAGCATGGGAAACGCCCCGGGCGGCAAAACCGGGACCGCGCCATTTGCCGGGACCGCACCAAAGCCTTCCCCCGATGGAGGAAGGCGGCAAAAGCGAGGGAAACGAAGCTTTTGACGGATGAGGGAACACCGCTGTTTTCCATAAAAAAGAACGTCGCTTCCGCGGCGCGGGGAAGAACACCTCATCCGTCAAAATCTACGATTTTGACACCTTCCCCTCAAAGGGGAAGGCTTTCCGAAGTCGTGCCTCTTTCCGGGACCGCGCCTCTTTCCGGGGCCCTTCTCCGCGGCGCAGGCTCCCCTCGCCCGGTTTCCCGGGGCTTTGCCGCTTTTCGGGAATTGCAAACTCTCTCCGGGCGTGCTATACTGGTTTTCAGAATCATCTCGACGCGCACGGCCGGGCGCCGCCGCGCCGGAACGGAGGGCAAAAACATGCTTATCAAAAACGGTCTGATCCACGACGCCGTGAATCCCGCGCCGTACGCGGCCGACGTCCGCATCGAAAACGGAAAGATCCGGGAGATCGGCTCCGGGCTTCCGGCCGGGGCCGGCGAGGAGGTCTTCGACGCCGCCGGGCTTTCGGTCTATCCCGGCTTCATCGACGCCCACTGCCATCTGGGACTGGACGGCTGGGGCATCGGCTTTGAAGGCGCCGACTTCAACGAATACGGCGACGCCTGCACCCCACAGCTGCGCGCAGAGGACAGCTTCAACCCCCTGGATCCCAGCGTCCGCGCCGCTGCGAGAAGCGGCGTAACCTCGGTCGCCACCGGCCAGGGAAGCTCCAACCCCATCGGCGGCACCTGGATCGCCGTGAAGACCGTGGGCAAATGCGTCGACGATATGCTCCTGAAAACGCCGGTGGCCATGAAATGCGCCCTGGGCGAAAACCCGAAGCGCTGCTACCGCGACAAGGGCAACGCCGCGCGCATGTCCACTGCCGCGGTGATCCGCGGGATGCTCTTCAAGGCGAGAGAATATCTTCAGAAAAAAGAGGCCGCCGGGGACGATCTCTTCAAGCGCCCCGCCTTCGATTTCAAATGCGAGGCCATGATCCCGGTGCTGAAAAAGGAGATCCCCCTGAAGATCCACGCCCATCAGGCAAACGACATCCTCACCGCCATCCGGCTTGCGAAGGAATTCGACGTGCTTCTCACCATCGAGCACGTGACCGAGGGCCATCTGATCGCCGACGAGCTGGCGGATTGCCCCTATCCCCTCGCCGTCGGGCCGACCCTGACCCACGCCACCAAGTTCGAGCTGCAGAACAAGTCCTGGACCACCCCGGGGATCCTGGCCGCAAAGGGCTGCCGGGTCTCCATCATCACCGACTCGCCCGTGATCCCCCAGGAATATCTGCCGCTGTGCGCGGGGCTCGCGGTCAAGGCCGGGATGGATCGGTTCGAGGCGCTGAAGGCCATCACCGTCAACCCGGCTCTCCAGATCGGCATCGCCGACCGGGTGGGCTCGCTGGAGGTCGGAAAGGACGCCGATCTGGTCATCACCGACGGCGACCCGATGGTAAGCTCCACCGTGATCCGGCGCGTCCTGATCGACGGAAAGCCGGTGGAGTGATCCGCGTCTCTTTCACAAAGCTTCCATATATACGGAAAGCTCTCCGGAGCCCCAGGGACTCCGGAGAGCTTTTTCGCTTTTCTTCCATTTCAGATTCAGAGCGCCGAGATCTCCCGGAACATGCGCACGAGATCCTCGCGGATGGGAAGCCCCTGGGGGCAGGCCTTTTCGCACTTGCCGCATTTCCGGCACTTGTCGGCCCACTTGGCCTCGTCAAGACGCCCAAGTCCTCCCTTCGCCCGGTCGGCGTTGGCGTACATGCCGTACTCGTTCCAGATCGAGAAATTGCGCGGGATATCCACGCCGAAGGGGCAGGGCATGCAGTAGGCGCACCCGGTGCAGCCGTTGCGGATGCTCCCGCGGATCTCCTTCACCACGCGGTCGATGACGTCCTGCTCCTCCCCGGAAAGAGGCGCGAAGTGATTGAAGGTATCGAGATTGTCCTTCACCTGTTCCCCGGTGGACATGCCGCTGAGCACCACCATAACCTCCGGATGGGCCGCGACCCACCGCACCGCCCAGGAGGCGAGGCTCTTTTCCGGGGCGTAGTCCCTGAAGATCTTTTCGGCGGACGGCGCGAAGGAGGCAAGCGAGCCGCCCTTCACCGGCTCCATGATCACCAGCGGCACCTGAAGTTTTCCGGCCAGCGCGACGCCTCTGTCGCCCGCCTGGATATCGGTATCCATATAGTTATACTGGATCTGGCAGAAATCCCACTTCCGGTAGGAAAGGATGTACTCGAAATCCTCGTAGCTTCCGTGGAAGGAGAAGCCGAGATTGCGGATCTTTCCCTCCTCCTTCATCTTGATCATCTCGTCCAGAAGGCCGAATTTCAGGATCTTTTCGTCGAAGGTCTCCCGGTTGATGCCGTGGAACATGTAAAAATCGATATAGTCCACCTGCAGCTTTTCAAACTGGTGCCGGAAGATCTCCACGCCCCTTTCGTAGGAATCAATCATCCCCATGGGCAGCTTGGACGCCAGATAGAAGGAGTCGCGCGGGTATTTTTTCAGGGCCTTCCCCACGAAGATCTCGCTCTGACCGTCCAGATATCCGTAGGCCGTGTCGAAATAGTTCACGCCGTTTTTGATGGCCTCGTCGATCATTTTCTCGGCGCGGGGGTAATCGATGTCGCCGCGATTCCCGCCCGGCAGAAGCGGCAGGCGCATACAGCCGAAGCCCAGAAGCGACGGGCGTTCCTTCATGCCGTAAAGTTGTCTGTACTCCATGATTCTCCTCCTTGATTCACGGTAAAGTTAATATCGGTATAACATACCCGGACGTGCTTTGCAATCCCCGCCTCTCCCCGGCGGAAGCGGGATCCTTTTCGTTTTTCAGGCGTCCTTCTCCCCGGAGCCGGGAAGGTTCTTATGGCGGAGGATCTTCATATTCGTATTTTTGATGAACGCGTGATCCACCGTGACGATCTGGGCGATGCGCTTGTAGGGCGGGCGGCCCTTGTTGACCTTGTTTCTGAGCTTTTCGAAATAGGCCGCGTCGCCCCTGTGCTTTTCATCGGGATAGACCTCGGCGACGATCTTCCCCTCCGAGGCGTAAACCAGCGCCTCCGCCACCCCGGAATCCCGGGTCAGGTTCATCTCCAGCTCCTCCGGAGAGATGTTTTCCCCGTTTGAGAGGATGATCAGATTCTTTTTTCGTCCCGTGAGAGTGATGAACCCGTCCCCGTCCACCGTTCCGAGGTCGCCGGTGTGATACCATCCGTCGATCAGAACCTCGCGCGTGGCGTCCGGGTCCTTGTAATAGCCCTTCATCACCAGATCCCCGCGGAAGGCCACCTCGCCCTCTTCGGTGACCTTCACCTCAATTCCCGGGACGGGAACGCCCACGGTGCCGTCCCGGTGATAAGCCACCCGGTTGACCGCCGTGCAGGGAGAGCATTCGGTCGCTCCGTATCCGTTGAGGATCTCGATGCCCCAGCTCCGGAACTCCCGGACGTAGGTGGGGTCCAGGGGCGCGCCGCCGCAGATGATATACGAGAGATTGCCGCCGAACACCTTCTGGATCGCCCCGTACGCGAACCTGCGGATATCCACGCCCGATCTGAGAATGAGGTCGGTGGACTTCATCAGCCCTCTGAGGGGGTGCGTCATTCTCTTTTTGGAGATCTCGGCCCAGATCTGACGGTGGAAGGACTCCACGAAGGCGGGCACCATGAACATGGTCTTCGGGCGGAAGCGCTCCATGTCCTCCCGGATGCGGCGGAGGTTTTTGTTGATGTAGATCGGCTGGCCGTAATTGATCACCATGAGGATCCCCACCACCAGACCGAAGGCGTGATGGAACGGCAGCACCGCCAGCACGCCGCCCTCGGGATCGAACAGCATGCTGGTATGCGTGATCTCAAAGGCCAGATTTCTGTTGGTCAGCTCCACGCCCTTGCTGAAGCCCGAGGTGCCGGAGGTGAAGAGGATGGCGGCCGTGTCGTCTTCCCTGACTTCATAACGGAGGAAGTCGGTCTCTCCCCTTTTCAGGAGAAGCCGTCCCTCCCGGAGGATATCGTCGAACCGCGCGAGGTTGTAGCTTTTGCGGGCGACGCGCCGACCGCATTTCCGGAAGCAGGCGTCCGAGAGGAAGGCCGCGTCGGCGTCGGCTCTTTTCGCGAGCTGGACGATCTCCTCCTCCGGCAGATTGCGGTCGATCGCCGCCGCGACGTTTCCGCCGTTCACCGCGGCGAAGAAGGCCACCAGCCACTCGTAGGAGTTTTCCCCCACCAGGGCTACGTGCTTTCCGCGGAGTTTGTGGTGATACATCCACGTGCCGAACGCGTTGACGTCGGCCTGCAGATCCCGGTAGGTCTTGCGCATCTCGCCGCTTTCCACCGGGAAGAGAAAGGCCGTGTCCTTTTTCTTCGTCCTCGCTTTGATATCCAGCATGTCCTTGAGATCCCTGATCTCCGTGGCTTCACAATAGGGATAAGGCTTGTTCTGCAAATTCACTCACCGCTTTCCGATCCGCCGCACGATGGATGGTACCCGCAAGCTCCCGAAGCCTGACGGCGCGCGCCGACCCGAAAGGGCGCCGGCGTCTTTTCGGGACGTTTTCCCGGCCCCGTCTTTCCCGACGCCTCCGAAAAATCTTTCCGGCGGGAGTATTCTTTCGGAAAGACGCGGCTTCTTTTTATAAAGATACCACAGATCCGCCTTTTTGACAAGTCCCGCGCCGCTTTTTATTTGACAGATCGCTTATTCTGTGCTATGGTCATACCGGGTCCTTCAAAAAGACGGCGCGAAAAGCGTCTTTCCTCCCCGCGGGAGGCGCAAAACGGCCCTGAAACCCGAAAAAGCCGGATTGCCGCATCTTGTTGCGGAATTGCCGCATTCCTGCGGTGGCCGCCGCGCCGCCCGAGGCGTATGATAGAAGCACAAAAACCAAGGAGGAACGACCGATGAAACTGTCCGACAAAATTCTGGCGCTTCGCAAAAAGGCGGGCATGTCCCAGGAGGCGCTGGCCGAAAAGCTTTCGGTCTCCCGCCAGACGGTCTCCCGCTGGGAACTCGGCTCGGCGGAGCCCGACGCGGGGAACCTGCGGGAGCTTTCAAAGCTCTTCGGCGTGACGGCCGACTATCTTTTGAACGACGACTATGAAAGCGACGGCGATATCCCCCGGGTCAGGGAAGCCGAAGCGTCTCTGGAAAAGACCGAGGCCTCGCTTTCCGAGAAGACCAGGACCCTGGAAAAATTTCTCCTGATCGGTTCGGCCGCCTTTGCCATAGCCGCCGTCGCCTTTCTGATCGCCGCGATCGACAGTCTGAATATCCTGTTCGTCGTCGCCGCTCTTCTCAACGCGATTCTTTCCGGCGTTCTGATCTTCCGGTACGTGAGTTCCAAAAAGAAAGAGTGAAGCCGGTCCGGAGTCCGGATCCTGAAAGGAGTCATTATGACGGGCAAACTGTTTTTTCAGGCGACCCTGAAATTCACCGCGGGATTGCTGCTTTTCGGCATCCTTCTTTTCGTGCCGGCCGGAACGGTCCGATATCCGAACGGCTGGCTCCTGATCGCCGTCCTGTTCGTTCCCATGTTCATAGCCGGGACCGTCATGGTATTCAGAAATCCCGCGCTTTTAGAAAAGCGTCTCCGCGCGAAAGAGGAAGAAACAGAGCAGAAAGCCGTCGTGGCGCTCAGCGGCTTGATGTTTCTCGGCGCGTTTGTCGCCGCGGGGCTCAGTTTTCGCTTCCAGTGGTTCCTGCTTCCGGACTGGGCGGTCGTCACGGGAACGGTCATCTTTCTTCTGGCCTACGCCGCGTATGCGGAGGTGCTTCGGGAAAACGCCTTCCTTTCCAGAACGATCGAGGTGCAGGAAAACCAGAAGGTGATCGATACGGGCTTATACGGCGTCGTCCGCCACCCGATGTATATGACGACGTTGTTTCTGTTTCCTTCGATGGGGATCATTCTCGGATCTCTCCTCTCTTTTGCGATCCTGCTTTTGTATATCCCCATCATCGCAAAGCGGATACAAAACGAGGAAAAAGTCCTGGAAAAAGGTCTCGAAGATTATACGGCCTACAAGGCAAAAGTAAAATACAGATTGATCCCCTTTATCTGGTAAACCGGGGAAAAGGCCCAGTCGATCGGCTTTCC
>CACYBP010000357.1 GCA_902772625.1 Oscillospiraceae bacterium | reverse complement strand
GAGGCGATGCGCTCGTAGAGATTGCCGTTTTCACCCTTGTAGTAATAGGCGAGGGAGGAGAGCCCGTTTTCCTCCACCAGACGGTCGAGCCCGAGGGAGCATCTTGCCGCCCAGAAAAGATCCTCGTCGGTCACGAAGTCGGTGATCGGATCGACCGAGGGAGCGCGGACGTCGAAGATCTCCCGGATCTCGCGGGCTTTTTCCCGCACGTCGGGTTCGGAAGCACCCTCCACGTATTCCCGGAGCTCGCACATCTCCAGCATCTTCACGTGGGAGCCGAAGGCCGCGGAAAAGGCGGTGGGATCGGTGTTCATATCATACATGCCGTCGTAGGTGTGGCCGAGATAGCCGAATTTCGCGTACTTGAAGGCGGCCACGGCCGCGATCGCGCGCTCGAAGGCGCCGACGCGCCTTTGGATCTCCTCACGCCTTCCCGCGGTCTCCGCCAGGAAGAAGGGAGGCGCCGCGCCGAGCCTTTCGTAGACTCCCGCGAATTCCGGCATGGAGCACACGTCGTCGTTTTCCAGCTGCATGAAGGTGGTGCACCGGCCGTAATCCAGCTGCTCCAGAGGCTGGAGCCCCACCAGGATCTGGGGGATGGGGAGATACCGGGCGAAGGGGAAGAGCACCGCCGAGGTGACGTAGGTGGTCATGACGAGGAACAGGGCGTCCAGATCCGCGCCGAGCGCCTTCTTCAGGGTCAGAAACGCCGTGTCGGCGTCGTCTGCGAAGCCCAGATCCACGACCGTGCTCTCCGGGGAAAAGTAACTTTTGAATGCCTCCTGTTTTTTGAGAAGGCGCTCCTTCAGGCCCGGGAACTGCGGCCAGTAGACGAAATGTCCCATGCCGACGACGCCGATCCGGGGCGCTCTGGTATGTCTCATGATTTTCTCCTTTTCGGTTTTGATAAACGGCGGGTCACCGGGTCAGCCGGTCGATGAGGCGGTCCACCGCCTCGTCGGTGGGGCAGAATTCGTGGGTGCCGTCGAAAACGGTGAAGTCCAGATTTTCCGGCGCCTCCCGGTAGTATTCCTTCAGGACGGCGTACTCCCTCCGCGCGGCGTCTGGATCGAAAAGCTCGTCCTTGTCGCCGACCTCGATATCGAGATAGCGCGGGCAGACCAGGGCTCCCACCTCGGCGTCCAGGAACCGGAGCGCCGAGCCGGCCCAGACCTTGTCGTTCCAGTTATAGAGGATGCGGTCGTTGAAATGGCTTACGGCCAGGCTCGCCCGGAGCCTCGGTTCGGCCGCGGCGGTGTAAAGGGTATAGAACCCGCCGTAGGAAAGCCCCGCCATGCCGAAACGGCCGTCGGTGAAATTTTCCCCCTCCAGCCAGTCCAGGGCGCGCGAGATCGCCCCGATCTCCAGAGCGGCGATCGAGCTTCCGAGCTGCCTTAAGGAATTGTCGCGCGCAAGTCTTCCGGGATCGCTTCCGAAGCGGGGCGTCTGCCACAGAAGGGTCTGCGGGGCGAAGACGTTCACCCCCCGCCGGAAGAGGCGGACGGTCATGTCGTTATAATTGGCGCTGTCGAAAAAGCTGGAGCAGATCTCGGGGGTGCCGAGCCCGCCGTGCTTGGAGATGACCAGGGGCAGCGGCCGATCCCCGGGATGGCGGAACAGGATCCCGTAGAAGGGCAGTCCCTCCCACAGGGTCAGAACGACCCGGGTCACGACGGCCTCTTCGCTTTCAAACACCGGGATCTCGCGCGCGGCGGGGATTCCCCCGGCTTCTTCGGTGAGGGGCCAGCCGAGCATCGCGCGGTATTCTCTTCTCGCCTCCTCGCGGTTTTCCGCGATGGTTTTACCGAAGGCATGACGAAGGGTCTCCGCCTCCCGTCTCTTCGCCTCGATCAGGGCGTCGACGCCCTTCAGATAGTCCTCGCGGTAGGCGTTCCCCCCGTCCTCGGCTTCTTCAAAAAGGGGAGCGATCTTTTTTTCGTACACAGCCTTTCCCTCTTTCCTCCCCGCCGGAAAGGGCGGGGTTTCTTATGCTCAGTATAAGATCCCGCTCTCTCTTTGTCAAGAAAAGAAAGGAGGGTTTGCCGCCGGGGAGATAAGAAAGCGCTTTTCAAACCCGGCGCCCTTTGCTATAATAAAGACGAAAAAAGCCGCGGCGATCCGCGGGAAGGGAGAGCGTTTATGGAATTCCAGGAGGGACGTGAATTTCTCGGAAAGACCGCGATCTTCAGCGGCGCGGCCTCGGGCATGGGATTTTGCTTCGCGAAGGCCTGGACAAGGCTCGGCGGGAACGCCGTGATGTGCGATATCGACGGGGAAAGCCTCCGGACGAAATGGGAGGAGATCGAAAAAGAGCATCCGGGACGCGCGATCCCGGTGGTGACCGACGTGCGGGATTACGCGTCGGTATGCCGCGCCCGGGACGAGGCGGTCCGGGTCTTCGGCGGGATCGATCTGCTCGCGAATTTCGCGGGCGGCACCGCGGTGCGCGTCAGGAAGGTCGACCGGGAGAAATATCCCGAATTCCCCGACGTGCCCATCGAGGTCTACGACTGGGGCCTTGACGTCAATCTCCGGGGCCAACTCTATTTCGCCCACGCGGTGACCAAGGTGATGCGCGAGGAAAAGCGGGGGCTGATCGTCAACATCGGCTCCATCACCGGCATGGAGGGCGACGGCTACGGCATGGATTACCCCACGGCGAAGGCCGGGGCCATGTTCGGACTGACCAAATCGCTGGCCCGGTTCGGCGCGCCTTACGGCATCCGGGCGGTGTGCGTGTCGCCCGGCCCGGTCCTGACCCGGCCGGCCATGGCGAACATGAAGACTCTTCTCGGCAGGGCGGCCGAGCCGGAGGAGATCGTGGATCTGATCCTCTTCCTTGCCTCTGACAGAGGGCAGTTCATCAACGGCGAAAACATCATGATCGACGGCGGAAGAAACGCCATGGGCCGGGCCTGAGGGCTCCGCCGGAAAGGGGATAACCATGCTGAAGCTTGCTCCGATCCTTTCGTCCCACGCGGTGTTCGCCCGGGGAAAGGAGATCCGGGTGTTCGGACGCGCCGAGGGACGCGTCCGGGCGACCTTCCTCGGCGAGGTGAGGGAGACCGAGGCGAAGGGCGGTTTTCTTCTCACCTTTCCGCCCCGTCCCGCGGGCGGCCCCTACGAAATGACCGTGGAGGCCGGGGAGGAAAAGATCGTGCTCACCGATCTGATGATCGGGGAGGTGTTCCTCTTCGCGGGACAGTCCAACATGCAGTTCAAGCTCCGGGAGGCCGTTCACGGAGAGGAGGATCTGGTAAACGATCCCGCCCTTCGCGCCTTTCACGTGCGCCAGCTCGAAGGAGAGGACGATTTCGACGGGACCTGGAATCCGATGACCCGGGAAAACAGCCTCAACTGGTCGGCGGTCGCCTCCTTCGTCTCCCGGATGCGGGAGGCGGAAAAGGGCGTCGCCGTCGGCGCGCTCTGCCTCTATCAGGGCGCGGCGGTGATCCAGAGCTTTTTAAGCCCCGCCGCTCTCCGGCCCTTCGTCTTCAGGCCGGAGGAAATGCACCCCGACCACACCCACGAGATCTACTCCCTCTGGAACGGCCCCTCCTGCCTTTACCGGGAGATGGTCCTTCCGGCGACGCCCTACGCCCTGACCGGGGCAATCTGGTATCAGGGGGAAAGCAACACCTCTCCAGCCGAGGGCCGGCGGTATAAGGACATGCTGGAGGCCCTGATCAGGGAGTGGAGAGCGCTCTTTTGCGACCCCGGCCTCCCCTTCGTGATCGTGCGGATCAACGATTTCCTCACCCCCTTCTCAAAAGAGGGCTGGAAGCTCGTGCAGGAGGGGGAGAAGGCCGCGGCGCTCGAAACCCCGGGCTGCGCTCTGGTGGAGATCTCCGATCTCGGGGAGCACGAGCTGATCCATCCCACGAACAAGCGGGATCCTTCGATCCGCGCCGTCCGGGCGCTTCGCGGCCTCGTGTCGTGAAACGTTTCGCCCCTGAGATAAGAAAAAGCGAATAAAGGCGGGGCATCGGCGCCTTCTCTGCGCCGGGCTCTTCGTCCCCGGATAAGAAAAAGCGATAAAAAGGAACGAAAAACCGGAATTGACCGCGGCGCGGAAAAAGACTATGCTGAATAAAAAGAATAAAAAGACGAACGCCCCGTTTCCCGCCGGGCGACAGGCGGGAAACGGGGACGCTTACGGCACGGGGCAAGCCCCGGGAAAAGGAGGAAAAGCATGCAGGATTATCTCGGAAAAGACACCTTCAAGCTGGGCTTCGGTCTGATGCGGCTCCCGAGACTGGAAAACGGCGAGATCGACGTGGAGCAGTTCAAGAAAATGGTGGATCTCTTCCTGGAGGCGGGCGGCACCTATTTTGATACGGCCTTCGCCTACGGCGGGTCGGAGGAAGCCACGAAAAAGGCGCTGGTGGAGCGTGTGCCGCGGGATAAGTACACCCTGGCCACCAAGCTCATCGCCAACGGCGAAAACCTCAGCGAGGAGACCCTGAAAAGCGAATTCACCACCAGTCTGGAACGCACCGGCGCGGGCTATTTCGACTATTATCTCCTGCACGCGCTGCAGCGGAGCAACTACCAGAACTATGAAAAATACCACCTCTGGGATTTCGTCCGGGAGATGAAGGAAAAGGGCCTGATCCGGCATTACGGCTTCTCCTTCCACGGCGATCCGGAGCTTCTGGAGGAGCTTCTCACGAAGCATCCCGACGCGGAATTCGTCCAGCTCCAGCTCAATTACGCCGACTGGGAAAACCCCGGCGTCGCCTCGAAGAAGAATCTTGAGATCTGCCGCGCCCACGGAAAGCCGGTCACGGTGATGGAGCCGGTGAAGGGCGGCACTCTGGCCGACCCCATCGACGAGGTGAAGGCGGTCTTCGACCGCACCGGCTCCCCCCTGAGCTACGCCGGCTGGGCGGTGCGCTTCGCCGCCAGCCAGGAGGGCATCCTCACGGTGCTTTCGGGCATGTCGAGCCTTGCCCAGATGGAGGATAACCTCAGCTATATGCGGGCGTTCAAGCCCCTGAACGAGGAGGAATATGCGGTCATCCGCGCGGCGCAGAAGGCTCTGGACAACGACAAGGCCATCCCCTGCACCGGGTGCCGGTACTGCGTGGAGGGATGCCCCATGGGGATCCCGATCCCCGATATCTTTACGGTGCTCAACCGGCGGAAGGGCAGCCCCGAATTCCGCACCAAAAGAGAATATACCATCGTCACCTATGAAAAGGGCAGGGCGAGCGACTGCGTCGCCTGCGGCCAGTGCGAAGGCGCCTGCCCCCAGCATCTCCCCATCATCGAGCTTCTGCGTGACGCGTGCGCTCTGGAGGGCTGAAAAACGGCGTGAAAAAACCGGCGGGATCGATCCCGCCGGTTTTTCGTTATGGGATAGCTGCGGACAAAGGGCGGGCGCCGGGAATAGAGCCATGCCGTCAGCTCATCTTCACCGGGCGAAGCTTTCCGCCCTCCGCCGGGAGAAGGTCG
>CACYBP010000356.1 GCA_902772625.1 Oscillospiraceae bacterium | reverse complement strand
TGCCCGACGTGGCCCTGGCCTTCATCGCCTTCGGCGTGGGGGAGTATTTCAGGCTGGAGGCCCTGAAAAAGAGCGGGCTCAAGGTCGTGGTGATCACCCTGACCGAATCGCTCGCGGCGTCGCTTCTGGTGTTTCTTCTGACCTTCACGATCCTTCGGCTTCCCCTTCCCTTCTCGGTGGTGCTTTCGGCTCTGGCCGCCGCCACCGCCCCGGCCAGCACCATGATGACCATCCGTCAGACCCACGCGCGGGGAGATCTGGTGGACACCCTTCTGCAGGTGGTGGCTCTGGACGACGTGGTGGGGCTTCTGACCTACAGCGCGGCGATCTCCATCGCCCTCGCCTCGCTTTCGGGCGGCGGAGGGCAGGTGTCCACAGTCCTCGTCCCCATCGCGAAAAACCTCGGCGCCATGGTCCTCGGGGCCGGCTTCGGGTGGATCCTGAAGCTCTTTCTCATCCGCAAGCATTCCACCGACAACCGTCTGATCATCTCGGTGGGGCTTCTGCTCTTTTTCTGCGCGGTCTGCTCTCTTCTGGGAGTCTCCCCTCTGCTCGGCTGCATGGCCATGGGCGCGGTGTATATTAATCTTTCGGGAGACGAAAGCCTTTTCCGACAGCTCAACTACTTCAATCCCCCGATCCTTCTGCTCTTCTTCGTGCGCTCCGGGATGGGCTTCCGGCTGGATGCTCTGGTAAGCTCCGGCTCCTCTTTGGGCAACGTGCCGCTCCTGGCGATCGGCGTGGGGTATTTCCTGGTGCGCATCCTGGGCAAATATCTCGGGGCATGGTTCGGCGCCCTGGTCACGCAGAGGCCCGCCCCGGTCCGAAGATTTCTCGGTCTCGCCCTGATCCCCCAGGCCGGGGTGGCCATCGGTCTTGCCGCCATGTGCTCCCGGATCCTCGGCCCGGGCATCGGAAGCGATCTGGAGACCGTGATCCTTTCCTCCAGCGTGCTTTACGAGATCATCGGCCCGGTATCGGCCAAGATCGCCCTGGTCTTCTCCGGCTCCTGCCCGAAGACCCTGGAGGAGATGACCGAGGTGCCCGCCGTGGACGAAAAGGGCGAGCCCCTTTCCCGGGTGGATCAGCTGGTGCTCCGGATCCGGGAGATCCGCAAGGCGCAGGAGGCCGAAGCCTCCGCCCCCTCCCGGGACGAGGCCGCCTTCACCGAAGCCGCTTATGAAGAATACGAGGCCGCCGGGCGGAGCCATTTCCGCCGGTTCCTCAATCGCTGACAAGAAAGGAGATTTATCATGCCCACTGTTTCCGATCCCCTCGCCCTTCTGCTCGGCCCCTGGTCGGCGGAGCTCGGCACCGCCGCGGTGCTTTTCCGGCTGTGCCTTTCCTTCCTCTTTTCGGCGGCCATCGGCTGCGAGCGCTCCAACAAGCGCCACTCGGCGGGGCTGCGCACTTTCATCGTGGTGTCTCTCGGCTCCACCGCCGCGATGCTTCTCGATCTGTATCTGGCGGGGCTTCTCTCCTCCGGGTTCGTGATGATCTCGGCCGCCACCGTGGTGGGCGTCGGCATCATCAGCACCTATTCGATCCTCTTTAGCTCCAAAAGCCAGATCAAGGGACTGACCACCGCGGTCGCCCTGTGGGCGGGCTCGGTGGTGGGCCTTGCGGTGGGAGCCGGGTTGTATACCGTGTCGCTTTTCTGCTTTGCGGCGGTATTCGTCAGTCTGCATTTTATGCCCCGTCTGGAAAAATACCTGAAGGACCACTCCAACCACTTCGAGATCCATCTGGAGCTGCGCGACAAGCTGGATCTCGGCGCCTTCACGGCCACCCTGCGCCAGCTGGGGCTGAAGATCGACGACATTGAATCCAATCCCGCCTACATCAATTCCGGGCTTGCGGTCTTTTCCATCTCCCTGACCATTTCCGGGAAGGAGCTGAAAAAATACAAATCCCACGCCGAGATCATCGAAGCCCTTTCCACTCTGGATTACGTCAGCTATATCGAAGAGCTGGTATAGGCCCAACGCGCTGAAAGAGCCGGGGAGAAGAGCGGACGCTCTTCTCCCCGGCCTTTTTTCAGGCCGCCTTTCCGAGAGGGGAAAGGAGCCTTTCCGCCTCGGCGATCATGGCGTCCACCGGGATCCCGTAGCCGGTCTTCGGATCCGAGATCAGGACGTGGGTCACTCCTCCCGCAAGCTTTCCGTCCTGCAGGATCGGCGAGCCGGACATCCCCCGGATCACCCCGCCGGTCTTTTCAAGCAGCTCAGGATCGGTGACCCGGAAGGAGATCGCCCGGCCGGGGTCGCCCGCGCTTTCCACGCCGAGGATCTCGATCTCATACCGCCCGGTCTTCCCGTTTTCCAGAGTCGCGAGGATCTCGGCCTTTCCCTTCCGGATCTCCGCGCGGGAGAGGGTCTTTGCCGTTTCCCCGCTGAATACCCCCGGGGCGACGCCGTATACGCCGAAGGGCGTGTTCGCCTCGGCGCTTCCCACCGGCTCGCCCACGAGGCTTCCCTTCAGTTCGCCGGCCTTTCCCGGCGCTCCTTTTTCAAGACCGGTCAGGGTGACCTTATAAAGCTCCCCCCGGTCAAGGCTTCCGGGATCGGAACGCGCGGCGTGGATCCCGTGCCCGAGAGCCCCGTAAACGCCGCTCACGGGATCGTACCAGGTGACGGTGCCGATGCCGCTCTGGGTCTCCCTCGCCAGGATCCCGAGCCGTTCCTTCCCGGTCCCGGCGTCCTTTTCGGGCGTCACCGAAAGGATCATCCGCCGTCCCGTGCGCAGGATCTCGGCGGGGATCGCTTCTCCCGCCCGGCCCCGGACGGCCTCGGCAAGATCCCCCGCGTCCGAAAGCTCCCGTCCCGCGGCCTTCACCAGAAGATCGCCCGGCAGGATCCCCGCCTTTTCGGCGGGCGAGACCCTGCCCTTTTCTCCTTCGAAGGCCTGAAGCTCCTCCACGTAAACACCCTTCACGTCCAGAACGATCCCCACCGCTTCTCCCACCGGTACCAGCTCCGCGGCGGCGGCATAAACCGACCCCAGAGACCAGAACGCCAGAAAAAGCGGCAGGATCCTTCGGATCTTTTTTCTTTCCAAATTCTTCCTCCCCTTCCCGGATCGCGTCAAGGCGCGGTCCGGGTCTATTCTGTCCCGGCTCTTTCGGTTTATGGGGCGAAAGTTCTGTCAGCCCATGAAAGAAATTCCGACGGCGCGCTTGCATTTTTTCTTATATATGTTAAAATAGTTTTATAATCAAGTTCGCAATCCGGTTCTTTCCGGATTGAAAGGAGGCTTTTCCGGTGTCCTCTCCCGTTTCTTCTCCGGTCCTCCCCGAAGAGCCCGGCTCGCTTCGCTCCCGTTACGGCCAGACCCTGACTGAGCTTGCTCTGTCGGTGGGGTCCAACTGCGTGCTGCTCGATCCTTCCGGCGCGGTCGTCGCCCGGGCGGATCCGGTGGGCGCCTTCAATCCCGGCCTTCTGAAGCCCACCTGCCGGTATTTTGAGGAGACGTGCCTCCGGATGCGGAGCGAAAAGGCCGCGGTGATCTCCCCCTGCGAGGCGGGATGCCTTTTCATCACCTGTCCCCTGAAAAACCGGGAGGGCGAGACCGAGGCGACCCTGGTGGCCGGGCCTTTGGCCCTGGTCGACACGGTGCGCTGTCCGAAGCCCGAGCCCGGCATCTGCTCCCCCATGCGCCGCGCCACCAGAGCCCGGGCCGACGCCCTGGCGCATCTTATCCAGGCGGTGACCTCCTCGCTTTCTGAGCTTTCCCTCGGGGAAAAGCTGGCGGCCGAAAAGCGCTTTGCCGCCCGGGTGGAGCTTACCTCCCACCTGCGCGCCCTCCGGCGCTCCGATTCTCCTGCGGAATATCCCCTTTCGCTGGAAAACTCTCTGATCGACGCCGTCGTGTCCCGCGACGCCGCCAAGGCGAAAAGCCTTACCTCCCGCCTTCTCTCCCACGTGCTTCTGGCAAAGGAGAAAAGCGGCGCCCAGACGCCCGCCCGGCTATTCGAGCTTCTCACCGCCCTTTCCCGGGCCGCCGTCCGGGCCGGCGCCGATCCCGCCTACGTCCTGCGCCGCAACGGCGAGGCCATGACCTCCCTTATGCGCCTTTACGGAGAAAACGTCGGGCCGGAGGAGCTTTCGGTCTGGTTTTCCGCCCTGCTTGACGATTATTTCGCCGTGATCGGGGACGCGGCCTCCCCGCGCCACCGGGAGATGATGAGCGCGGTGCGGAATTACGTCCTCGAGCATTACGCCGAAAAGGTCACTCTGGAGGACGCCGCGGCCGTGGCCGACGTCACGCCGCCCTATCTTTCCAAGGTCTTCAAGGCCGAGACCGGCGTTCCCTTCGTCACCTATCTCAACCGCGTGCGCGTGGAGCAGGCAAAATACCTTCTCGCTTCCAGCGATTCCTCTCTCGGGGAGATCGCGAAGGCCACGGGCTTCGGCGATCAGAGTTATTTTACCAAAATCTTCCGGCTATCCACCGGCGTTTCCCCCGGCCGGTACCGCAAAAGCGGCGGGCAGAGCGGGACGTGACCGCTTTCCGGCGCGAAGCTCGTTTGAAAAAACGCCGGTCTTCCGTACGCAGTTTTTCCCGCGCGGCGCGAAATAAACCTAATAACAAAAGCTTCCTGCGGAGGAATCATCCTCCGCGGAAAGCTTTTTCTTTTTTCACTTTGAAAGCAATTTTCTTAAAGCATTTTGCTCATTCTCAGTTCGATCACCGGCGTCCCGAGGGTCGCGGTTTTCATTCCCCCGTCGAAGCGCATCCCCATTTTCTGATAAAAGCCGGCGGCCTTCCCGTTGCCTTCCAGCACCCACAGGATCATCCGGGAAGCCCCGGTCCCGCGGATCCTTTCCTCGGCTTTTTCATAAAGCAGCCTTCCGTATCCCGCGCCCTGGTATTTCTTCAGAAGATAAAGCCCCATCAGCTCGCCGGTCTCCCCGGGAAGATCCTCTTCCCGCGCTCTTCCGGTCACGGCGAACCCGCCGATCTCCCCGTCCGC
>CACYBP010000355.1 GCA_902772625.1 Oscillospiraceae bacterium | reverse complement strand
GCCCGGCGCCGGACACCGCCCGGGATCCGGGAATCACGATATACGGATCGTAACAGAAAATAGAAATATAACGAACAGTATTCAATGAGGAAGCGCCGCCGTATCCGCGCCGGATAAACGCGCCGGCCGGTGCGGAAAGACGGCGGTCCGGAGGAGGGAAGGAAAATGCCGAAGAGAAAAGAGAAGAAGGGCAGATTTGCCTTCCGGAGGCGGGAAGAAAAACGAACGCCGGAGGGAAAAGAAGACGTTCTGTTCCTGCCCAAACGCAAAAGGCTCTCCGCCGAGCTTCGCAACCGCCGCCGGGCGACCTGGTTCTTTCTTTCGCCCAGCATCGCGGGGGTGACGCTCTTCTTCGTCGCGCCCTTCGTCATGGTCTTCTATTACGCCTTCACCTCGGCCGCGGTGAACGGGGAATTCGCGGGGCTCGACAATTTCAAGGCGCTCTTTCAGAACAACGCCTTTACTCTCGCGGCGGTGAACACGGTGATCCTGCTCGTGATCGCGGTGCCGGCGGCGGTGCTGCTCGCGCTTTTCCTCGCGATCCTTCTGGAGCGGGAGCTTCCGGGGAAAAGCTTTCTCCGCTCGGCGTTTCTTTCGCCCCTGATGGTGCCGGTGGCGTCGGTGGTCCTGATCTGGCAGGTGCTTTTTCATCAGAACGGCGTGATCAATACCTTTCTCGGGGGCTTCGGGATCGAGGCGGTGGACTGGTTCCATTCCCCCTGGAGCCGGTTCGTGGTGCTTTTGCTTTATCTCTGGAAAAACCTGGGGTACAACATGATCTTGTTCACCGCGGCCATCGCCTCGGTGCCCCGGGAACAACTGGAGATCGCCGAGCTGGAGGGCGCGGGCCCCTTCCGGAAATTCTTCTCGGTGAAGATCCATTACATCTCCTCCACGGTGCTCTTCGTCACTGTCCTGAGCCTGATCTCGGCGATGAAGATCTTCCGGGAGGTTTATCTGCTCACCGGGTCCTATCCCTACGAGACCCTCTATCTTCTGCAGCACTTCATGAACAACACCTTCCGTTCGATGGACTATCAGAAGCTTTCCACGGCGGCGATCCTTCTGGCTCTGGCGATGAGTATCGTGATCGCGGTGCTGTTCGTGGTGGAAAGGAGGCTGGGCAAGGATGCGAAAAACGAGTAGCGGGCGCAATGAAAAGCTGCAAAGAGCGAAGCGAATGAAGCTTTTGCGGCGGCTGATCCTGTTCGCGGCGCTCCTGGTGGCGGCGGTGCTCTTTCTCTTTCCCACCGTGTCGACCTTCGTGAACTCCTTCTTGTCTGAGCGGGAGATCATGGAGGGGTACGGCCCGGCCCTGGGCGACAAGAGCGCCGAGTACGCAAGCGACGGCGTGGTGATCAAGCTGATCCCGGACAAGGTGTCGGGGGAGCCCTACGAGATCTTTCTTTTCCAGAGCCCCGATTATCTCCGGAAATTCTGGAACTCGGCGCTTTACGTGGTGCCGATCACCCTCTTTCAGACCGGGGTGGCCCTGCTCGCGGCCTACGGCTTCACCCGGTACCGGGGGAAGATGCGGAGCCTGGTCTTTTTCGGCTACGTGGTTTTGATGCTGATGCCCTATCAGGTGACGCTGGTCCCGAACTACGTGGTGTCGAAATGGCTCGGGATCTACGACACGCCCTGGTCCATCGTCCTGCCGGGGATCTTTTCGCCGTTCGCGGTCTATCTTCTGACGCGGTACATGATGCGGATCCCCGCGGCCTACACCGAGGCGGCGCAGCTGGACGGCGCGGGCGAATGGAGGATCTTCACGCGCATCTTCCTGCCGCAGTGCAAAAGCGCGATCTTCGCGGTTTTGCTTCTGATCTTTTTCGACTACTGGAACATGGTGGAGCAGCCTTTGGTGCTTCTTGAGAACGAGGAACTGTATCCGCTTTCGATCTATCTTTCGGTGATCAACCAGAACGAGGTGGGGGTGGCCTTCGCCGCGGCGGTGATCTACACGGTGCCGTGTCTCCTGCTTTTCCTCGGCGGGGAAAAGCATCTGGAGGAAGGGATCGTGACCGGAGGCGTGAAATAACCGGAAAGGAGAAAGCAGCATGAAACTGAAGAACAGGAAATGGGTGATATGGGTCGCGGCGGGGTTCGTCGCGGTGATGCTGAT
>CACYBP010000354.1 GCA_902772625.1 Oscillospiraceae bacterium | reverse complement strand
GCGGAAAGCTTCGCCCGGTGAAGATGAGCTGACGGCATGCCCTTTTCCCGGGGAAAACAGCTTTCTTCTTTTCAGTCAAAAGCGGCAACTCTGCTTCAAAAGAGGAATCCCCGAAGGCCTGCTTCCGGCCTTCGGGGATCTTTATGCGGTTTTCTTTCCCGGCCTCATTCCGGAAGATCCCCCGCGGGCAAGAGGGTCTCGATCTCCAGAATGAACCACTCCCCCTCCTCGCCGGGCCAGGGGAAAGACGTCCTCTCGCTGTCCTTCCGGTAAAGCGTCAGGATCGCGTAAAGCCCGCCGTCCTCCCTCTCCTCAAAGACGCGGATCCCGTCGCCCCGAAGCTCTCCCGCAAGGAGATAGTAAGCGTAATAACTCCGGCTTTTCCGGTCTTCGGAAAGGCCGAGCTCCATGATCTCGATCTCGGCCTTCTCCCCGATCCCCAGCTTTTCAAGAAAGCACGCCGAACGGCGAAAGGTCTTTCCGAAGGTCTTCCGGAAATGGCGGCAGGCAAGGCAGCCGCAGAGCTCGCCCGCCTCCTCTTCGTATCTTTTCTGTTCGTCCGGTCTCAGGGTGAACACGGTCTTTCCCTCTTTCCCTCGTCATAACGCCCCGCTCCACAGGAAAAGCCTCCCTCGCGGGAGGCTTTTTCAAGTCGTTACGGGATCACGTATACCCAGCAGGGCCTTCTTCCGAAGGTATAGCACATGGTCTCGTTGGGCATCCAGAGGTCTACCCTCTGTCCGATGACGCCCACGTCTCCGGCAAAGGCCTTTTCGCTGTACTGCCAGGTGAAGTAGCGGTTGCAGATATAGAGATTGGAGCGCAATCTGATCACGCTCTTGTCCACCGCCACGGTGCCCCAGGAGGGCTTGTTGCCCAGGGCGGTCATGCTGTCGGAATAGGCGGTGGCCTGCATGTAATAGCACGCCTTGTATTTGTAGGTGGTGCCGCCCACGGTGGTCACGGTGCCGGTGCCGTCTCCGTTGTCGGTGGTGGAGATGTTGCCCCTCTGGCCGCCAAAGCCGTTGGTGCCGCCGCTTCCGCCTCCTCCGGTCCTGCCGCCCGAGCTGCCGGAGTTCCCGCCGGAGTTTCCGGAGTTCCCGCCGGTCTTTCCGCCGGAGCTGCCGGTTTTGCCGCCGGAGCTTCCGGAGTTTCCGCCCGAGCTTCCGGTCTTGCCGGAATTCGATCCGCTCTGACTCGCGGGGGGCTCCACGCGGGTGGATTCCATGGTCAGCCTGGCCGAGCTCTGGGCCGCCGAATGGGTGCCCACGATGTTGTAGGCGTCCACCGCCTCGGTGGTCACAGTCTCGGAGACCAGCTCTTTCGAGACCAGCTCGCCGTCGCGGTAGATCATGGCGTATTTTCTCACCGCCTCGCCATCCTGCCCCTTGGCGGAACGGATGGTGGTGCCCACGTAGTAGTCGTCCGATTCCACCTCCACCGTTTTATAGGGCAGGGTGACGGTTTCCTCCACGTACTCCACCGAGCCGCGGCTGACGATCACGTTCGTCCCTTCTGATGGGATGTTGTCGGGGGCGGGCGAAACGGCGTCGTAGGCGCCGAGCTCGATCCCCTCTTTCTTCAGGATCTCGGAGACGGTCTGCCCGGTGACGTACACCGGTTTCGTTTCTCCGTCCGCCTGAAGCGAGATCGGGTAAGCCCTGATCACGTCGATCTTCGAGATAATATCTCCGTCTTTTACGGTTGTCTCATCATATTTGCCAAGTTCGATGCCGATATGCTTCAATACGTCCTCAGGGCTTGCGCGCAGGCCCTGATAAAGCTCATAGTGATTGTCGACGCGGATCACGTAGATCATCTGACCCGACGCGACGATAACCAGGATCGCCAGCGCGATCACCAAAAACACTCCTGCGTAAAGTAGACGGTTGGATAAAAGACCTCTGAAGACCGAACGAGAGCTGCCTCTCTTCGGTATGTTCATTCTGAAAAACCTCCATATGGATCTGCCGTTCCCTCTTCGCCCGGCTCTTTGCCGAGAGCCTGTGCGCCGGGGACGGGCAGTCTGCGTAGGCGCCGCCCTTCCCCGCATTTGCCGACGCGAAAGGAAGAGGTCGCCGCGCGATCTATTATAAACGCCGAAAGGCGGTGTTTTCGCGGAAATGAGTTCAGAGGACTTTTCCGGGCGGGGCTGCCGCCGGGTTTTGCCGGGAGAAAAGCGGAAGGCCTTCGCCCCGGGAAGAGAGCTTCACCGGCCGGAAACCGCCGGAAAGCGCGTGTCGAGAATCATAGTCGAAAATCATATCGGAAGGGAGAAACCGGCAAAGCCGCCGCTCCCGTTCATTCGGATGCCACATAGTATAGCATATTCTTTTTCATTTTGCAAGTCTTCGAAAAAAGGCGAAAATAAGAGGGGGAAAAAGGGGCGTTTTTCGCCTCTTTTTCCCCCTCTTCCGCCGTTATTCCCGCCGGTCGTCTTCTTCATTTCTTCTTTCCGCCGGAACGGGGCCGCCACGCGTTCCGGACCCTGGCGGGAAGGCCGGTCCTCCGGCTCTATTCCCCCTGCGAAACGGTGTAGAGCGAATAGAAATAACCCTTCTTCTCCATCAGCTCGCCGAAGGTGCCCTTCTCCGATATGGTGCCGCCCTTCAGCGCGAAAAGGCCGGTGCAGCGGCTGAGGATATTCCCGTCCAGATCGTGGGTGACGATGACGCGCGTAAAGCCGTCCAGCTTCAGGATCGCGTCCAGCACCTCGTAGGAGGTCTTTGCGTCCAGGGCCGCCGTGGCCTCGTCCACGAAGAGCACCGGCGTCTTGCGCAAAAGCGCCCGCGCGATGGAGATCCGCTGCCGCTCGCCGCCGGAGAGGCCGGAGCCGTTCTCGCCGCACAGATAGTCCGCGCCCTTTTCGTCGACGAGCTTTTTGAGCCCGGACAGCCGCACGGCCCGGTCGATCTCCTCCTCCGGGAATTCGGAAAACATGGTGATGTTGTCGCGGATCGTGCTGTTGAAAACGAACACGTTCTGCTGAATGATGGACGCCAGGTCGTAAAGCGAGCTTGCGGAAACCGTCCTGAGTTCTTTCCCGTCGTAGAGGATCTCGCCCCGATAGTCCTTCGAGGACGCCATCAGAAGATTCAGAACGGTCGATTTTCCGCTGCCCGAGCCGCCCACCAGGGCGTAGCAGCCGCCGGCGGAAAGCTCCATATCCACGCCGTCGAGCACCGGTTTTCCTTCTTCATAGCTGAACCTGAGATCCCTGACCGAGATCCCCCCGGAAAGACGCGGCGGGATCTTTTCGCCCTCGTCGGACAGGTTTTTCTGCAGTGCCGCGGCCAGCTTGTCGATCAGGCCGAAGGACGACATCAT
>CACYBP010000353.1 GCA_902772625.1 Oscillospiraceae bacterium | reverse complement strand
CTCCTCCCGCGCGGAGGATAAAAGCCCGTCGATCTCCCCCGGATCGGGGGGCTCCACCCCCTCGTCGGCGTAATCGAGCATGGCGGCATAATGGGCCGCAGCGTCCAGAAGCTTATTGCGGATCGCCCCGATCTCTCTTCCGAACCGGCCCGAAAGCGCCTCGGCCGCGTGGCTGACCGCGATCGGACTTCCGGCGTCGATGATTTCCTCCACCGCCTCGGCGGCGGAAAGGGACATCTTGCCCGCGAGAAAAGCTCTCTCAGTGAATTCGCCGCCCTTCGCAAGTCTGGCTCCCGCCTCGAAAAGGGCGAACAGGACCTCCCGCGTCACGGCCGCTCCGCCGTGGCAGGTGATCTCGGCTGAGTCCTCGCCGGTGTAGGAGCGGGGCGCGCGAAACACCGCGCACATCCCCTCGTCCACCAGGGTCCCGCCGCGCCGCAGCTCGCCGAAATAGAGCTTTCCCGGCTCCCGTTCGGAGGCGGGGCGGCCGTTTTTCGCGAAAAACACCCGGTCCACCGCTTCCAGCGCGCCTTTTCCGCTGAGTCTGAGAAGGCTGATGGCGCCGCGCCCCTCGGGCGTGGCCACCGCGCAGATCAGTTCTCCGTCCATTTCTTCCCTCTAAAAGCAAAAAGGGGGAATTGCGTTTCGCCATTCCCCCTTCGTGTCATTTCTTCTGTTCCTTTTCCCGGCGTCCGGACTGGTTCCCGTCCTTCTTCTGCTGGGCTCCCGCCGGGGCCACGATCACCCGTCTCTGGGGCTCGGTGCCGGTGGAGAAGGTGGTCACGCCCTTGTAATTCTGCAGGCAGGAGTGGATGATCCGTCTTTCACTGGGCGGCATGGGCTCCAGCGAGACGTTCCGGCCGTATTTCACGACCTTGTCCGCCACGCGCTTGGCCAGGCGCTCCAGCGATTCCTCTCTTTTTTCCCGGTAATTCTCGGTGTCGATGGTGACGCGGGTGCGCTCTTCCTCGTTCTTGTTCACCGCGAGGTTGGTGATGTACTGCAGCGCGTCGAGGTTTTCGCCCCGGCGGCCGATGATCAGGCCCATCTCGTTGCCCGAAAGGACCACGTTCAGCTTGCCCTCTTCTTCGCTTGCCACGTCGATCTTAGCCTGGACGTGCATCTTTTCAAAGAGCTCGGCAAGGAACCCGGTCACCTTGTCGGCGGTGGAGTATTCATAGGAGACGCGGATCTTCGCGGGGGAAGCGCCGATGCCGAGAAAGCCCGATCTGGGCTTTTCCAGGATCTCGACGCTGACGCTGTCGCGATCCATCTCCAGCGTCTTCAAAGCCTCGGCCAGAGCGTCCTCGATGGTCTTGGCGGTTACGTCAATATACTTTTGGCTCATGAATGTCCTTCGTTCCTTTCAATCGACTCAGTCGTCGTCATCCTCGTCGTCGGATGAGGAGCGGCGGGGACGGCTCAGCTTGTACTTCTTGGCGGCCTTCTGCTGTTTTTTCTTTCCGCCGGAGGCAATGGTCTTCTGCACCTCGCGGTTGCGGTCGCGGGCCTCGTCTTTGGCGGCGCGGGCCACCGCTTCCTCCGCGGCTTCCTTTTCCTCGGTCTTCCTCATGAGCCGGCGCATCTGGAGCTGCAGGAGATATTCCTGCGCGATGCCGAGCACGTTGTTGGCGATCCAGTAGACCGTCAGGCCGGCGGGAAGGGTGAAGCCGATGATCACCGAGATCAGGGGCATGGTGTAGAGAAGCATTTTGGTGTTGCGGTTCTGATCGGTCGTCTGGGTCCCCAGAGTTTTTTCCTGCATCTTCTGCGAAAGGATCGACATCAGAAGGGCGGTGACGCCGGAAAGGATCGGCAGGATCACCAGCCAGTTGAAACTGAAGCTCGGGGTCTGGGTCAGATCAAGGCCCAGGAATTTCATGTCGATGAAATACTGGCTCGTTTCGGGCAGGTATTTCATCATCGTGATCTCGTTGACCGGGGTGGTGCCGTCGGCCATGCCGGCCAGGGCGGCCGCGGCGTCGGCGCTTCCCGCCGAAAGCTCGTTGATCAGCTCGGTCAGGGCGTCCTTGGCGACGCCGAACACGTAGGAAAGCGGCTGGCGGATCACGCGGTACAGACCGATCATGACGGGAAAGATCAAAAGCGTCGGAAGACAGCCGGACATGGGGCTGATGCCGTTCTGGGAATAAAGCTCCTGCAGAGCGGCGTTATAGGCGTTGCGGTCGTTTTTATACCGCGCCTCGATATCCTTGATCTTGGGCTGAAGCCGCTGCTGGGCGAGCATTCCCTTTTTCCCTTTGTACTGAAGCGGATAAAGAATGATCTTAACGATCAGGGAAAACAGGATCAGAGCGACGCCGTAATTGTTGATAAGCTGCAGGATCGCCCAAAAGACCCATCCGAAGGGACGCGCGATCAGGGTGCCGAAAATGTCCATCTTGCAGTGGTTTTCTCCTCCGAGAAACCTTTTCCTTTCATTTCATTTCTCTGTCGTTTTCTGCGGTTCCCCGTTTTTTGCCCCTGCGGGGAAGGGTCTCCGGAACCGGGTCGTATCCCCCCGGGCAGAAGGGATGGCATCGAAGGATCCTCCGGACGCCAAGCCACCCTCCGCGGAAAATTCCGAAGCGCTCGATGGCGACGGCCGTGTATTCCGAGCAGGTCGGGATGAACCTGCACGACGGCCCCTTGAGCGGAGAAATATACCTCTGATAAAACCGGATCAGACCGACGGCGAGCTTTCTCATTCTCGTTTCATCCCCAGCTTGTCCGAAAGGCGCAGGAAGACCCGCTCCAGTTCCGGAAAGCTTGCGTCGTGGGCGGCCTTGCGGCCGATCAGGATGAGATCCCGCCCGGGGAGAAGCTTATCTTCGTTCAGCCGGTACACCGCGCGCAGACGGCGTTTGACCCGGTTCCGCCAGACGGCATTGCCGAGCTTTTTGCTGACGGTGACGCCGACGCGGTTTTCTTTCCTGCCGTTTCCGCGGCAGTAGACCGCCATTACCGGATGCGCGGCGGTCTTTCCCCTGCGGTACAGTTTTCTGAAATCCTGACTGTTCTTCAGAACGACGGTATATTTCATGCCTTTT
>CACYBP010000352.1 GCA_902772625.1 Oscillospiraceae bacterium | reverse complement strand
CACGTTGGCGTATATGGCGCTTTCGCCGGAGGCGATGACGGCATACGCCTTTTTCGCCCGTTCATAGAAGGCAAAGCGTTCGACGTGTTCGATCTTCGCGCCGCCGTGTGCTTCAATGATCCTTTTGAAATCATCCCAGATCACCGGCACCACCGGATCTCCGGGAACGACCTCCATCAGCGCCACAGGGGCCTCTACGTAGGTATCCAGCGGGAAAAGCTTCAGGATCGCATCCAGAAGCTCCGGAACGCCGTGCCCGTCGGCCCTGATCACGCGTTTGCCGATGGAAGAGGCGGGAAAATTGCCGTCTCCGATGACGATCTCGTCGCCGTGCCCCATCTCATCCAGGATCATCAGAAGCTCCGGACTGATGATCGGGGGAATGCCCTTCAACATACTCATTCACTCCTTTACGTGATGCCTTGCCTTCCCGAAGTCATGCGGGAATTCATCCGGCGTGTTTTTCTTTGATATAGGCGTCGATGGCGGCAGCCGCCTTCTTCCCGGCGCCCATGGCCAGGATCACCGTCGCCGCTCCGGTGACGGCGTCTCCGCCCGCAAATACGCCGGGTCGGGAGGTCCGTCCGTCTTCATCGGCGACGATACCGCCCCACTTCTGGGTCTCCAGACCCTTGGTGGTGGACTTGATCAGCGGATTCGGAGAGGTTCCGATGGCCATGATAACCGTGTCCACGTCGATGGAAAAGAGACTGTTCTCCTTTTCCACGGGGCGCCGCCGTCCGGAGGAGTCCGGCTCGCCGAGGGTCATCTCGACGCAGCTGATCGATTTGACCTCTCCTTTTTCATCGCCCAGGATTTCTTTGGGATTGGTGAGAAGCCGGAAGACGATCCCCTCCTCCTTGGCGTGCTCCACCTCTTCCCGGCGCGCAGGAAGCTCTTCCTCGCCGCGGCGATAGACGATGCTGACTTCTTCCGCGCCCATGCGGAGCGCGGAGCGCGCGGCGTCCATGGCCACGTTTCCGCCGCCCACCACGGCCACGCGCTTTGCGTGCCGGATCGGGGTGTCGCTTCCCGGCAGATAAGCTTTCATCAGATTGACGCGGGTGAGGTATTCGTTTGCCGAATATACGCCCTTCAGGTTTTCCCCCGGGATGGACATGAAGCGCGGAAGCCCTGCGCCGGAGCCCACGAAGACGGCCTCGAAGCCCTCTTCCTCCATCAGCTCGTCGATGGTCAGGGTCTTCCCCACCACCACGTTGGTTTCGATCCTGACGCCGTTCTCAGTCAGGTTGTCAGTCTCGCGTTTTACGATTTCCTTGGGAAGGCGGAACTCGGGAATGCCATACACCAGAACGCCGCCGGCCACGTGCAGCGCCTCAAAGATCGTCACGTCATATCCAAGGCGGTTCAGATCGCCCGCGCATGCCAGTCCGGAGGGGCCGGAACCAACGATGGCGACCTTATGGCCGTTTGAAACGTGAGGAGCCCGGTCGCCTTTTCCGCGGGAAAGAGCGTTGTGGCGGTCGGCCACGAAACGCTCCAGGCGTCCGATGGCGACGCTTTCGCCCTTCAGGCCGCGGACACAGGTTTTTTCGCACTGTGTTTCCTGGGGACAGACGCGGCCGCACACGGCAGGCAGGGAGCTCGAGGCGCTGATCACCTCGTAAGCGCCTTCATAATCGCGCTCCGCGACCTTCCGGATGAATTCCGGGATCCGGATCATGACGGGGCACCCCTGCATGCAAAGGGGATTCCTGCAGTTCAGGCACCGTTCAGCCTCGCTTACGGCGGTCTCTTCATCATATCCCAGAGCCACTTCCCCGAAGGTCTTTCTTCTTTCCTCGGGAGATCTGGTGGGCATGGGGTGTTTTTCTTTCTGCATATTGGGCATGACGCTTCTCCTTATTTCCCGTAAAGGCGGCAGTATTCGTCCCGTTCCCGGGTTTCAAAGTCCCGGTAAGCGGCGTTTCTGGCCATGGCTTCGTCAAAATCCACCTGATGGCCGTCAAAATCCGGCCCGTCCACGCAGGCAAATTTCGTCTCGCCGCCTACGCTCAGACGGCAGCCGCCGCACATGCCGGTGCCGTCGATCATGATGGGATTCATGCTGACCACGGTTTTGATGCCGTACTCTTTTGTGAGGCGCGCGACGAACTTCATCATGATGAGGGGGCCGATGGCGATGACCTCATCGTAAGCCTCGCCTTCCTCGATCAGACGTTTCAGAGCGTCGGTCACAAGGCCCTTTTCCCCCACCGAACCGTCGTCGCTGGTGAGAACGTAGCGATCGGAGACCTCCCGGAACTCCTTTTCCAGAATGACGAGATCTTTATTGCGGAAGCCCACGATCGAGTGCACCGTGCACCCGATGGACGAAAGCTTTTTCGCCACGGGGTAAGCGATGGCGCAGCCCACCCCTCCGCCGATCACGGCTACCTTTTTCAGCCCTTCGGTTTCGGTGGCGCGCCCGAGAGGACCGACGAAATCAGCGATCGTGTCGCCTTCGCTCTTTGCGCCGAGCTTGAGAGTGGTCTTTCCCACCGTCTGGAAAATGATGGTCACGCTTCCGCGTCCGGGATCGGTATCGGCCACCGTGAGGGGGATCCGTTCTCCAACGTCGTCCACGCGCAGAATGATAAACTGCCCCGCCTGGGCCTTTTTTGCCACCAGAGGTGCGTCGATCTCCATGCGGATCACCTGCGGGTTCAGTTCTTCTCGTTTCAGGATCTTGTAGGGCATGTTTTTATCCTTTCTCCGGATCAGTTTGCAAAACGGGAAAGATCCACCTCTCCCGGGTCAGTCAGAATATACTCTTCGATTCCGGTCTGTTCGGGTACGCCGATGAGGAAATCGCTGCTGATGCGGAAATTATCGGCGCTGATCACTGCTTTCGGGTATTTCCCCCTCGCCTCTTCGGTCAGAAGGTCTCCCACCGTCAGGCGGTTTCCGGTGCGCGCGTCGTAAACGTGGGAAAGCGTGCGGTATTCTCCGGTGGACGCGGAATAGACGAACACCGTCACGTTGATCACCCGGGCCGGAGCTTCCACTTCGGCGCTGTAGGTGCCGCCTCCCGCAAGCTCCTCTTCACTGAAAAAGAGGCTGGAGGTGATGTCGCGGTACCAGGAGTTCAGATCGTTGTTGATCCGCTCCGCCGCGGGTACACCCGAAACCGTTGGAAGCGAGACCGCTTCTCCTCCGAAGGGATTTATAAAGGTCTCTTCCCGGATCTGAAGGCCCGGAACGCGGAAGGCGATGCGATCCAGCCGGATATCCTCTTTGAAATAGAGCGGCGTCTCCTCAGGATCAAGGGACATATCGGAGATCAGCTCCGCCACGGGAAGCGAAAACCACTTTTCTCCCTCCACGAAGGGATTGCCGTCGGGAAGACCGACCACCAGGCCGCTTCCGGAGAAGCAATAGACGTCAAACCCCTCCGGGAGCCCCGTGATCTTCTCTCGGAACTTGTATCCCACCTCTTTCCCGACGGTATCCATCAGACGGACGAGAAGCGAAATATAATTGACATCCTCCGGGAAAAGCTCCGGCAGAGTCACCACCTTGCCGGTGGCGAGATCGAAATTATAAAGAACGCGCCCTTCGTCGACCGGCTCGTCGCCCACGACGCTCCCCGATCCGTCCTTGACATTGTAGGAACGGATATAGAGGATGCTGACGCTCAGGACGTTGCCCATGACCGTCACGTCTGACGCGGCGTAATTCACCGGGACGAGCTCGTGATCCTCCGGATACCCGGCCTTCACCTCGGCCTTCTTTTCTTCGTCGATCCAGGAGACGTCGGAAAGAAGCGAGGATTGGGCGTCGCTGATGATCGTGTTGATATTCGCGGTCAAGTCTTGATCCTTCAGCCCGGTCAGCCTGATCCCGTAGGAAATGCGGCGCACCCCATCCCGCACGCGGTCGGATTCGCTTGTGGTATAGTAGTCCTGCGGCACGTAATAAGAAAACGGAACGCCGCCCGAACGCTTTTCCCCTTTGCCGTTGGAGGCAGTATTCAAAACGCTCCAATCGTAAAGCTCCTGATACCCTTCCGGCGCGGAATCGTCGGCGGAAGTCTCGCTTGTCTTTCCGTTTGCGTCCGGATCTCCCGGGCGGCAGGCGGTCAGGGACAGAAAGAGGGATACGGTAAGCGCTAAAGCGGCGAATTTCCCGATGGTTTTCATTTTCTATGTCAACCCGCAAAAAGCGGTTCCTTTCCGTTTCAGGTTGGAGATGATCTCCAAAAAGATACAGGCAAACAAGCGCCGTTCCCCGAAAGGCGCTTTTCCCCCTATGGCAGGGGCAAATCAGTAGATATCAGAAAGCGTGCGCGGGCGGACGTGCGCTCCGACGCTGGCCACCATGCCCACAGAGATGAACATGGTCAGGATCGACGACCCCCCGTGGCTGAAGAAGGGCAGGGTCAGGCCGATGACCGGCACCACGCCCAGGCACATCCCCACGTTCAGGAAGGTCTGGAAGATCAGCATGGACGCCACGCCGACGGCAAGCAGATAAGAGAACTTGTCGTGGCGCACCTTTCGGGCCACCAGAAGACAGATCACGACGATCCCGATCAGGATCCCGATGGCGGCGAGAGCGCCGAAGAAGCCCATCTCCTCACAGATCACCGAAAAGATAAAGTCTGTGTGCTTGGCGGGGAGATTGCCGGGGTTTGAGAACTGCGTCACCGCACCTTTTCCATACCCCATCCCGGTCAGCCCGCCGTTGGAAATGGCCACCTTGGAGATATAGCCGTGATATCCCTTGTCTTCCAGATCCAATGTGGGATCCAATACCACCAGAATGCGCATTTTCTGATAATAGTCGAGAAGATAGTTCCAGATGAGCGGCGTTGCCAGCACCAGCGCGCCGGCGCCGAAGGCCAGATAGCGAAGCTTGACCCCGGCGGCAAAGATCATCGCCGTAAAGAGGAACACATAAGTGAGAAGCATGCCGTCGTCCTTGGAAAAAACCAACGCCGCGGCATAGATGCCGAAATGGACCAGCGCGATCACGACGCCTTTGAATCGGGTGATATCGTTGCCGAGCATATCCAGGCGTTTGGCCAGAGTGATGATCAGGAAGATCTTCACCACCTCGCCCGGCTGGATCCCCACATTCAGAGATCCCATAGGAATGCGGATCCACCCTGCGTTGCCGCCCGCAGAGCGGCCGAACACGAGGATCGAAAGCAGAAACGCGACGCCCACCCCCATCACGACGCGCCAGAAGACCGCCAGATGAGAGATATCGAACATGGCGATCAGGAAGTATGCGACAAGACCGAGGATCAAAGACACGATCTGTACGGTAAGCGAGGTCATGTGGGTGCTCCTGATCATCAGGAGTCCGTAAACCGAAGCGATCACGGATAAAAGGAGTAAGGGCCAGTTGATGCTGACGAAGTAATTTTTGACCGCGCCGAGAAAAGTCAGGACGCCTTCAAAGACTCTGCCGCGGGAATGCCTTCCCCCTCTCATATGGAGAAAGGAAAAGAGGCCTCCCCCTTCAAGGCCGTGACGGTTTCCGTCTTCCCGAGAGCCGGACTCATCGGAAGAAAAGACCGAGTGTCTGTCCGCGCCGTGCTTTCCCTTGGGCCCGAAGACCGAGGTGAGCTTCTTTTTGAATTGTTCTCCAAAACGAAATGGCTTCACGTTCGTCTCCTTGCCTGTGCTCAGGGATGCGGGCCGCCTTTTCATGGCGGCAGCATCCGTCTTTATATACTAACATAAAACCACGAAAAAGGGAAGAGCAATCTTGGGTTCTCACACCTTTTTTCATTCAAAACAAAGGGCCGCTTGCAGAGGGAAAGCGATTCTGGTATACTCTTCCTGTCGAAAGCCTTTTTCAGATGATCGCGGCGAAATAGGAGCGAAAGCGTTCCTCTTCCCCTTCTTTGAAAGCCGAGAGGGGAACGATCAGAAGGTTCCCGTTCTGAAAAGTCAAAAAGTAGACCGCCTCGTATTTTGCGACCGCTTCTATCTCGTTCATCGGAAAGCTTTTGGAATAGACCTCTTCCCCGTCGGAGCTTTCAAAAGACACGCCCTCTTCGGAAACCGTGAGGGTCTGCTCACGGAACATGCTGCCGTCGTCTTCCTTGATGGAATTGAGCAGAGCGGCTTTGGTCCCGGCCTTGGCGATCAGGGGAAAGAGCAGCGCGATGATCACCGCGCCGGCCGCCGCCGCAGCAGCCGTGATCAGATAATCCCTCCGGAGGATCAGCATGGCCGCTCCTCCCACGAGAAGCACCATCCCCGCGGCGATCAGGCTGTGGCCGCGGATGCGCTTTTTATACTCGCCGTTCTCGGTCAGGTATTTGCTGTAAGAGGCGTAATCATCGGCGGTGAGCTTATAGGTCAGCTCCATTGTCATTCTCCTTCACAAATTGATACGATCGGCGGGAGCCTTCCCGCCACGGACAAATTCAGGATTACGGAGGTCATACCGTGGAAAAGCATGCCAAAACCAACGCCGTGCGGCTTCTGGAGGCCGCCGGGCTCCCCTTCTCCCTTATGGAGTACGAAGTTTCCGAGGACGATCTTTCGGGAACGAGCGTTGCCAGAAAAACCGGTCTCGATCCGGAAAGGGTCTTCAAGACCCTGGTCACCGTAGGAGAAAAGGGCGGCGTATTCGTGTTCCTGATCCCGGTGAATTACGAGCTGGATCTCCGCAAAGCGGCCTCGGCCTGCGGGGTCAAGAAAATTGAAATGCTTCGCCTTTCAGAACTGTTTTCTGTCACCGGGTATATCCGGGGCGGCTGCTCCCCCATTGGGATGAAAAAAGACTATCCGGTCTTCATCGACGAGAGCGCTCTTCTCTGGGATGAGATCGCGCTGAGCGCCGGCGCCAGAGGCCTTCAGCTTCTGATCGCCCCGGACGATCTGATCTCCTTCCGCTCGCTTCAGGTCGCCGACCTGATCGCGTAAGACCGTCTTCTCCAGACCTCCGTTCCGGATTCAGGGACGGGGGTCTTTCTCATCACAGGCTTTAAAAATGAAGCCGTACCACAATTCCTTCGCTTCAGGCGCAAGGTCGCAGTGTCCTCTCTCCGGGACCTCGCAATAGGAGACGTCGCGCGTTTTTTTCAGAAGGGCGACCAGACGGTCGGAATGCTTTTCTTTGTTGACGGCCTGATCTTTTTCGCAATGGGCGATGAAATAGGGCACGTCGGGCATTTTTTCCGCGAGATGAAGAGGAGACGCGGTCTTCAT
>CACYBP010000351.1 GCA_902772625.1 Oscillospiraceae bacterium | reverse complement strand
GGCGCGGGGAAGAACACCTCATCCGTCAAAATCTACGATTTTGACACCTTCCCCTCAAGGGGAAGGCTTCCGGGGCCGAGCCTCTTTCCGGGATCGCGTACGCCCGAAAGGCTCCCCTGTCTTTTCTGACGTCTCCCGTTCCGCGCCGTCCTTTGCGCTCACCCGTATGAAATCTGATGCCGATCGGGAAGACCGCATACGCAAAAAAACACGCTGAGAAACCTTTCTCAGCGTGTTTTTTCCGTATCGGTCCTGAAAACCGGGAAGGCTATTCGCTTTCCTCCGGGAGCCGGGGATCGGGGAGGAGCGGGGTGGTTTCCCGCTCGGTCTCCTTCTCGGGCTTCTTCGTGGTGGTCTCGGACTCGGTCTCGGGCTTCTTCGTAGTGGTTTCAGATTCAGTCTCGGGCTTCTTCGTGGTGGTTTCAGATTCGGTCTCGGGCTTCTTCGTGGTGGTTTCAGATTCAGTTTCGGGCTTCTTCGTGGTGGTTTCAGATTCAGTTTCGGGCTTCTTCGTGGTGGTCTCGGACTCGGTCTCGGTCTCCGGTTCGGTCTCAGGCTCCGGCTCCTTCGCGTGGAGCGGGCAGAAATCGACGTGATCCTTGTATCCGTTGACGTAGGTCTTGGCCTTCAATTCTCTCTGGGTCTTCTGATCGGCTTCCTTGGCCCAGGGGAGAAGCCCCTTGTAATCGTCGGGGACGGCGATCTTTATGGCCAGGGCGTTTTCGTCGCTGACCTTCAGCTTGCCGGCCAGACTCTCGCGGTCGAGCTCCAGCACCGCGACCCGCTTGGTGTGCTCGCAGTACGGGGTCGCGAGCTTTCCGGACTCCTCGCAGATCACGCACTCCACGTGGACCTTGCAGGTGCCGGTGGGCTTGTCGCCCTCGTAATAGTACCCGGAGGCCGCGCGGCTCGAGCCGCGGACGTCCAGCTTGCAGAGATCGGACGGCCGGTTACCGCTGTCCAGACAGTACCCGGCCGAGACCAGCCGGTCGGGCACCGGGAATTCGGCGGGGGAGAGGTTCTCGTGAAGCTCGTCCATCACCAGCTTCCAGGCCTTCAGAGCCGGGTTGCCGTCGGCGCCTTTGATCTCCTTGGGATAGTCGTAGCCGTACCAGACCCCGCCCACGTAGTAGGGGGTGAAGCCGATGAACCAGCGGTCCTTGTCGGAGTTGGTGGTACCGGTCTTGCCGGCGGTGGCGATGCCCTTGATCTGGGCGGCGGTGGCGGTACCGCGGATGATGGCGCTTTCCAGCATGTAGGTCATGTAGTAATTGGCCTTTTCGGAGAGCACCTTGGTGGAGCGGTGGACGTTGTCGATCAGGACGTTGCCCTCCGCGTCGGTGATGATGGTGTAGACCCGGGGGCTGTTATGCACGCCGCCGTTGGTGAAGGTGGTGTAGCCCGAGGTCAGCTCCAGAAGCGAGACCCCCCGGTAAAAGCCGCCCAGAGCCAGCGAACCGTAGTTCATATCGCCCTTTTCGGAGGTGTTGACCAGGGAAGAGATCCCGAACTTGCTCTCCAGGAAGCTGTAGCTCTTGGGGATCCCGAGTTCTTCCACCATTTTCACGGCCACGGTGTTGATGGAAAGCTCCACCGCGCGCCGGACCGTGACCAGTCCCCGGAAGCCGTCGTAATAATTCTTGGGGTAGGCCTTCAGCTTGCCCGAAAACTCCTTCGGCTTTTCGATCAGGGTCCCGTTCACGTCGGTATAAAGATCGGGATAGTCGTCCACCACCGTGAAGGGGGTGATCAGATCGTTTTCCAGGGCCGGGGAGTAGGCCGAAAGCGGCTTGATGGCCGAGCCGGCCGACCGGAGCGATTTCGCCCGGTTCAGAACGCGCGCCCCCTGCTTGGTGCCGCGCCCGCCCACCACGCCGAGGATATCGCCGTCGGTGGAATAGACGATCATGGCGCTCTGGGGCTGGGTGATGCCCTTGAGACGCTGGAAATTGGAGCTGTCGGTGTAGACCTTTTCCAGGGCGCTCTGCACCTTGGAATCCATGGTGGTGTAGATCTGAAGCCCGCCGGAATAGAGAAGGCGCGTGGCGACCTCCTTGCTGTAGCCCAGCTGGTTCTGCAGATCCCGGATCACCGTGTCGATCACCAGGTCGATGAAATAGGACTGGACGACCTCGGGTTCTTCCTCCTCGGTCTCGTTGTCGCGCAGGAAGACCAACTCCTCGGTCTTGGCCGCCTCGTATTCGGCGTCGGTGATGACGCCCAGCTCGTGCATTTTCCAGAGGATGTCCTTCTGGCGGGCGAGATTGTGCTCGGGATAGACGAAGGGATCGTAATAGGAGGGCAGGTTGGTGATGCCGGCGATGGAGGCGCATTCGGCGAGATCAAGCTCGCTCACGTCCTTGCCGAAATAGACCTTCGCGGCGGTCTGCACGCCATAGCAGCCCTGGGAAAGGCTGATGGTGTTGAGATAAAGCTCCAGGATCTCTTCTTTGGACATGTGCTTTTCCAGCTCCATCGCCCGCAGGATCTCCTGGATCTTGCGCTGGACCGTCACCTCGTCGTCGCCGGTGATGTTTTTGATCAGCTGCTGGGTGATGGTGGAGCCGCCGTAGCTGGAGGAAAAGCCCGAAAGCATGTGCGCCCCGGCGCTCAGGGTCCGCTTCCAGTCCACCCCCCGGTGGGTCCAGAAGCGCTCGTCCTCGATGGCGACGATGGCCTTTTTCAGATAGTCCGGGATGTCCTCATAGCTGACCCATTCCCGGTTCTGCCCGCCGTGGAGGGTATAGATCACCTGATCCTTTCCCTCTTCGTCGGGGGCGAAGATCTGGGTGGAGTAATTCAGCTCGGTGGAGGCGATGCTCAGGTCCATATCGGTATCGATGTACCGGGAGATATAGACCGCCGCCGCCATCAGGCAGATGGAGCCGGTGATGATCGCGATCAGGACCACCGACAGAAGGATCTTGAAAAGGCCCCCCAGGATATTGACCCGGAGACGGTCTCTTTTTTTGGCTTTCAGACGGGACGCGCATTTGCGCAGAAAGGATGCGAGATCGGCCAATGCCTCACCCCCTTATTTCCGGTTTTGATTGGCAATAGCGGTGAGAAGCAGAAGATCGTCGGGCTGGACGGTGTCCACCGCGGCCTTGTTCTGCGTAGTATATCCGCATTTTTCGCATCGATGCAGGATCATCCACCCCTTGCTTCCCTTGTAATCCACCCCCACCGGACGCAGGATCCCCCCGCAGTCGCTTTGGCGGTCGCCGGGGAGGATATCCACGTGTTTGGACGAAAGGCAGAAGGGGCAGTGGTTCCGGAAGCTTCCGTTGGTCACGGGAAGGACCGTCTTCCCGCAGACCTCGCAGACGAATCCGGTGTTTTCGGTTTTTCTGGACACGGGATCACCTTGGATAGTTTCTTTCTCCGAAAAGGGCGGTGCCGATCCGGACCAGATTGGCGCCGGCGCGGATCGCCTTTTCGTAATCGTGGGTCATGCCCATGGAGAGGGTGTCGAAGCCGTAGACCGGCCCGAGCCTCTGATAAAGCGCGGCCACCGCCTCGAAATAGGGCGTGGGATCTTCTCCCACCGGAGGCACGCACATGAATCCCCGCAGGTCGATATGGGGGAATTTCTGAAGATACCGGGCGAAATCCTCCGCCCCGGCAAGGGGGACGCCGCTCTTGGTGGCCTCGTTCCCCACGTGGATCTCCTCCAGCACCTTCTGGCGGATCCCGCGCTTCAGGGCCTCCTTTTCGACGGCTTCCGCGGCGCTTTCGGTGGAAAGCGAGTGGATCAGCTCGGCCCGCCCCACCAGATATTTCGCCTTGTTGGACTGGAAGGTGCCGATGAAATGCAGGTGCGCGCCCTCGTAGGCGCCTTCCCCGTCTTTCTTTTTCAGCTCGTCCGCGCGGTTTTCACCGAAGAAGGAGATCCCTGCCTCTTTGACGGCGCGGATCTCCTCTTTGTTCCGCGTTTTGGAGGCGGCGAGCAGGGTCACCCCGTGCCCCGCCTCTTCTCCGAGCTCTTCCACGCGCCGGAGAAGCCTCCGGGCGTTTTCCTGCAATGCCTGATAATCCATCTTCTCTGCGGCGGCCCGGGTTCCGCTTTTACTCTGTTTTCGGGCCGGTGAGGCCGGTCTCCTCCCCCGAAAGGGGGATCAGGACCGGCTTGCGTTTCCGGTAAACGGCGTAATGGGTAAAGCCCGCTTCGCGAAGCGACCTTTCGGCCTCGTCGAAATGCGCGGCGAGATCGACGGGCGCGTGGGCGTCGGAGCCCACCGTCACGTATTTTCCCCCCATCTCCCGGAAGCGTTTCACGGTTCCGGTCATCAGGGCGGGATACCCCTTCCGGAGGGCGGCGGTGTTCAATTCCAGGGCCTTTCCCCTTTTGATCAGGACGCCGAGGATTGCCTCCACCTCCTCCGGATAGTCCTCCAGTCGGAGAAGAAGTCCGCGCTTCGCGTAAAAATACCGGAGCGGGTAATCCATATGCGCCAGGGAATCGTACTCGGTCTCCTCCGCGGCGATGAGAAGCTCGTAAAGATACCGCTCGAAAAGCAGGCGGCATTCCCCGTCGGAGGAGTAATCTCTTGAAAGAAAGCCCTTCTCGCCCCGGAGATGATGAAGCGCGCCGAGCACGAATTCGTAGGGGTGCCGGGAGAGAAGCTCCCGGCTTTCCTCCGGGGCCTCGCCCATCTCCCCAAGCTCGATGGAAAGGGGCAGCTCCACCGGCGGATCCTTCAGGGGAGGCGCGGAAAAGATCGTCTCCTCGAAATAGCGGATTCTCTTGGTCCCGCCGTCGGTGTAGGCGTCGAAGTGTTCGGTCTGGTAAAGCCTCCGCAGGCCCTTTTCCCGGGCCGCCCGGGCCATGTCCTCCCGCGGGGCCTTGCCGTCGTGGGAGAAAAAAGAGTGGGTGTGGGAATCGGTCAGGATCATCCTCTCACGTACGCGGCGATGCCGGCCGCGTCCTCCAGGGAGAACTCACGCGATTCGTGAGCCGCCATGGCTTTGACGGTGATCTTTCCGGATTCCGCTTCGTTTTCCCCCAGGATGATCACGAAGGGGATCCCCTCTTTGTTGGCGTAATCCAGGGATTTTTTCATCTTGCGCTTCACGGTCTCCACCGAGACCGAAAGCCCCTCCCGCCGCAGCGAGGCCGCCAGGGCGACGCTCTGGGGCTCGGTGCCCATGGGGATCACGAAAAGCTCGGTTTCGGTGCCCTTGTCGGCCGTGCCGCGCTCCAGAAGCACCGCGTAGATCACGTCCAGCCCGAAGGTCATGCCCACGGCGGGGATGTCCCGCCCGCCGGAAAGCTTGCCGATGATGTTGTCGTAACGGCCGCCGGCACCGATGCTGGAGGTCACGTTTCCCTCGGTCATGAAGACCTCCCACACCGTGCCTGTGTAGATATCCAGTCCCCGCGCGAGATGCGGCGCGTAGACGATCTTGTCAAGGCACCCCGCGGCGCCGAGCATCGAAAAGAGCGAGGAAAGCTCTTCGATCCCCGCGGCGAGCAGGGGATTTTCCTCCGGATCGACCGGAGCGTTCTTCAGGTCTTCAAAGGGCAGCTCGAAGAGATCGAACAGGGTGAGAAGCTTTTCTTCTTCCACGCCGGATTCCGAAAGCTCCTTCAGGACCCCGTCCCGGCCGATCTTTTTCAGCTTGTCCACCGAGGTGATCACCCCGGCGGCCTTTTCCTCCGGGATCCCGGCCCTTTTGATCAGGCCCGAAAGCAGCTTGCGGTTGGAAAGCTCCACCCGGATGGGAAGGCCCATCCGGTCGAAGACCTCGGAGGTCATGGCGAGAAACTCGGTCTCGGCGGTCAGGCTGTCGGCCCCGGCCATGTCCACGTCGCACTGGGTGAATTCCCGGTTGCGCCCGGCCTTCACCGGCCCGTTGCGGAAGACCTTGCCGATCTCGTAGCGCTTGAAGGGCATGGAAAGCCCGGGGTTCATGGCCACCAGCTTGCAGAGCGGCACGGTCAGGTCGTACCGGAGGGCCAGATCTCTTCCGCCCTGATCCTGAAGCGAATAGACCTCCTTCAGGATCTCGGCGCCGCCGGCGTATTTGCTGGCCAGAAGGTCCAGATAGTTCAGCATCGGCGTTTCCACCGGGGAAAAGCCGTATTTTTCAAAGGTCCCGGTGAGGACCTTGACGATATCGCGCCTGACCCGCTGCCGCTCGGGCAGGTAGTCGAAGGCGCCTTTGATGTTTCTTGCCAGATCAGACATGGTAAAAAAGACTCACTTTCTGATGATTTTCGGCCCGTCCGGCGTATCCTCCACCGTGACGTTCATGCTCTTGAGAAGATCGCGGATCTCGTCGGCCCGGGCGAAATTCTTCGCCTTGCGCGCCTCGGCTCTCTCGGCCACCAGGCCGAGGATCTCCCGGTCGGTGATCTCCTCCTCTTTTTGTTTCCCGGCCTCGGCCGCGCGCTCCGAAAGCGAAAGCGAAAGGACTCCGTCGAATTCGGAGACCAGAAGGCGCTTTTCCTTGTCGGAAAGATCCGATTTCAGAACGTCGTAAAGGGCCGTGACCGCAAGCGAGGTGTTGAGGTCGTTTCCCAGGGCCTCCCGGAAGGAAGCGCGGAAGGGAGCGAGGGCCTCTTCCCGGACCTCGCCTTCTTCGGAAAGCTGGGAGACGCGGGCCACGAGCTTTTCATAGGCAGCCTTCGTGTTGTCCAGGGCCTCCCAGGAGAAGACCAGGGCCTTTCGATAGTGGGACTGCAGGCAGAAGAAGCGGTAGACCATGGGGTCGTACCCCTTTTCGATCAGGAGCGAAAGGGTGAGGAATTCACCCTTGGATTTGCTCATCTTGCCGCCCGCGGTGTTCAGATGCAGCACGTGGAACCATTGACGGCACCAGGGATGGCCGAGATAGGCCTCGCTCTGGGCGATCTCGTTGGTGTGATGGGGGAAGGCGTTGTCGATGCCGCCGCAGTGCAGATCGAGATATTCGCCGAGGTATTTCATGCTGATGGCCGAGCATTCGATGTGCCATCCGGGATAGCCCACGCCCCAGGGGGAATCCCATTTCAGCTCCTGATCCTCGAATTTCGATTTGGTGAACCAGAGGACGAAGTCGATCTTGTTTCTCTTGTTTTCGTCCTCCTCCACGCCCTCGCGCACGCCG
>CACYBP010000350.1 GCA_902772625.1 Oscillospiraceae bacterium | reverse complement strand
GTCGTGCTCGAAGAGCAGGGCCGAGACCTCCCGGCAGAGCGCCGCGTGGGAGGAGGTCAGTTCCAGGTGACACTTTTTCTCGGGCGACACGATGCTCCCGCCCGAGAAGAAGACGCCCCGGAAGAAGGAGGCGAGGCAGCAGTCTTTCTCCAGAAGCCAGGCGTTGAGATGGAGCGACACGAACCCCGTCTGGTCATAGCCGCACTTGACCATGATCCGGCCGATGTCGTTCCGGTCGGTGATGAGCAGGGTGGTGCGCCCGCTCCCGCCGCCGGAGATCTGCGGGGTGACGTGGAAGGCCCGCTGGAACAGGGCGACGGTGCGCTCGGCGAAGCCTTTGTGGGAGGAGACGATGCGGATCTCGCTGCGGGAAAAGGTGTGGCAGAACAGGAGTATGCCGTAGCTTTCCGCCACCGCGCAGCAGCTCTTTTTGATGGGATGACGGCAGAGTTCGTCCTTGACTTCACTGGAAAAGCTGGGCATATCTGTCTCCTTTCTCACCGGCCGAGGCTGTTTTCCGGGCCGGAGGGGGTGCTGTCACGGGAAATCTTGAAATAGGCGTCGAACATTTCGCGGGCGATGATGCCTATGTTGCTTCCGGATCCGCCGTGCTCGACGATGACGAAGACCGCCACCTCGGGGTCGTCGAAGGGGGCGAAGGCGGCGAAAACGCCGTTGGAGGTGCCGGAGCTGACCTGCGAGGAGCCGGTCTTGCCGCCCACGCGCAGGGGATAGTTCTCAAAGACCTTGGCCGCCGTGCCGTTTTCGGCGGCGTCCAGCATGCCCTCCATCACCGCGTCGTAGGTGCTCGCGGACATGGGGATGGTGTTCACAAGCTCGGGCTGGACCGAGACCAGCACCGAGGAATAATCGTAGGAGGCGACCTCCTTCAGGATATGGGGACGGTAGTATTTCCCGCCGTTGCACACCGCCGAAAGATAGGAGCACACCTGGATCGGCGTGAAGAGCGAATAGGACTGGCCGATGGAGGCGGTCAGGGTGTCGCCGGGCCCCCAGGGGATGGTCTCCACTTTGGCCTTGGATTCGGCGTTGGCCCGCTGGCCGGTGATCTCGCCCGAAAGCTCGATCCCGGTGCGGACGCCGAGTCCGAATTCCTGCGCCCATTTGTCCAAGGTGTCGATGCCGAGCTGGTCGGAGACCTCGTAGAAGAAGTAGTTGCAGGAGTCCCGGAGCGCCATGGAGACGTTCACGTCGCCGTGGGTCTGGTGATACTGACGGTAGATCCAGCACATGGGTTGGAAGGTGCGGTACTTCGTATACCGGCCCAGGTCGGTGATGATGGTAGTGGGGGTGATGACCCCTTCCTCCAGCCCCGCCACGGCGGTGACCATTTTGAACACCGATCCGATGGGGTAGGCGCCGCCGATCACACGGTTCACCATGGGGGTCAGGGGATCCTCCAGAAGGGAGGAGTAGTCGGCGGAGAAGGTGGAGAGGTGATAGGTGGGATAGCTGCCCATGGAAAGCACCTCGCCGGTGTCGACCTTCATCATCACCGCCGCGCCGCCGCCGATGTCCTCCGGATAGGTTTCCGGGTCGGTCTCAGATAAGGCACGGATCTCCTCGATGCGGTTTTTCAGGGCGTCCTCGGTGGCCTCCTGGATGCGCTGATCGATGGTCAGGATCACGTTGTTGCCGGCGCTGGCTTCCTTTTGCGAAAGGACCTCCACGGTGTTGTAATAGGCGTCGATGCGGGTGCGGCGGCTGCCGTCCACGCCGCGCAGATAGGGCTCGAAGGCCTTTTCCGCGCCGTCCTTGCCGACGATGGCGTTCATGCTGTAGCCCTGGGAGGCCAGGGTCTCGTATTCCTCCCGGTAGATCTTGCCCACGCGCCCCAGAATGTGGGCGTCGTAATCGGTCTTGTAGACCCGGACCGATTCGGGCACGATCTCCACGCCGGGATAGCGGTTCTTGTTTTCTTTGATGGCGGAGATCAGCTCGATCCCCACGTCGGTGGCGAAGGTGTAGGGGGAAAGGGCCGAAAAGTCGCCCTGCTCCATCTCGTACCGGACGCCCAGGATCTGCCGCTTTTCGGTGTCGGCGAAGTCGTCGCCGATCTGGTACTTTTCGCACATGGCGGCCACCACCGTCGCCGCCTTGTCCTCCGGAGACCAGTCGTTCTTTTCCAGATAGGAATCGAAGTTCTTCCGCGCCGCCAGGGTGGAGCCGTAGCTGATGGTGTAGGCGTAGGGGGCGTTGGAGATGGGGAGCGAGTCGTTGTGCGGAACGTTGTTTGCTTTAAGCAGATTGATCAGATCGAGGATCACCTGATTCTGGCGGGCCGAATTCCAGATGCTCCGGTTGAAACGGATGGAATAGACCTGCTCGTTGGTGACCAGAGGGATCCCGTTGCGGTCGAGGATCTCGCCCCGGATGGCCGGGATCGTGGTGCTGTAGGTGGAGGTCTCCACCGCGAGAGGCTCCTCCGCGCCGGCCTTTCCGGAGCCGGAGAACTGCAGTCTGGCCAGCACCACCGCGAGGATGATGCCCAGCGCCGCCCCGGTGATCGCCAGGATGCGGTATCGGTTGATGACGGTCGTCGGTTTCACGGTCGGCTCCTTTCCCGGTTATTCTTCCAGACGGCGCCAGGCGCGCCGCAGGATCAGAAAGACCGGCACCGACCACAGAAGAGAGTAGAGGCCCGCCGGCATGAAATAGGTAAAAAAGGTTGCGAAGGAAGCCCTTCCCGGGATCACGAAGAAGAT
>CACYBP010000349.1 GCA_902772625.1 Oscillospiraceae bacterium | reverse complement strand
GATCCGTATATCGTGATTCCCGGATCCCGGGCGGTGTCCGGCGCCGGGCGCGCGCCAGAAACGCGCGCCCGGTCCGCTTTTCCCCCCCTCGGCGGAGCATTTTCTCCTTCCCCTGCGACCATGATACCGTAAAGTTGTATCAAAGTTGTATCAAAGTCAAGGCATTCTTCAAAAGTTTACAGAAAATTTACAATTCTCTTTCGTTTCACCCGATATGGCGTTTTTCCTCTCTTTATATAAGACGCCGCGGGAAGCATATTTGGTTGCATCCCGCGGCCGATTTTTCATTTTTTTCTGAAAATCTTCCGTGTCCGCCGGACGCGGGCGCGGGCGCATATACGAAACGTCCTTCGGGAGGGATCCGGTTTTCTCCTCACCTCTGCTCCGCGAGGTAGATCGAGACCCTGTTCTGCACGTACTCGCGGATCCTGTAGTCGTCTGTTTCATCAAGGAGTCCGTTCAGATAAGGCGCCGCTTCTTCCTCCAAAATGCCGGTGACTTCGTTGGGGGTATAATAGAAGTGATCCGCCCCTTCCACCATTTCGCGCATCTTTTCCATGCATTGCTCCGCATGCTTCAACGATTCCGCAAGACCCGTTTCTTCACATTGCGCCTTGTAAAGAGCAAGCATCTCTTCAAACTTCGCCTGGCTTACCGGCAGGAAGTCTTCCATCGGGAAATCCTGCACGAGAAGGCAGAATTCCATAAACGCGGCGGCTTCCTTCTCATGCTCGCTTCCCGCCACCGTCCCGATATACCAATCCGCCCGCATTTCGTATCCCGTATGCACCTTGGACGGCATGGGAAGAAGGAGTCTTGCTTCCTCATCCGCATCATAAGACATGTCGCCTGACAGAATATCCAGGCTTCCGATCTCAGTTTCATCCGTTCTGACCGTCTGGTTTTCGTTTGCGACCGCCTCGTCCATATCCGCGGCGCAGTGAAACGCATAGGCGAGAAGAGTGGGGAACCCTTTTTCATCAGCCTGGAAATCGCAGGTTCTCTCTCCCCAGTCGATCCACTCGTCAAGCTGTCCGTAGAACCACTTGAACGCATTCCACCGGGTCGTTTTTTTCATCCGTCCCGTATCATGTCTACTGATGAAACCCAGATAACTGCCGAGGCTTTCAAAATTCCGGAGCGAATCGCCGCCGTTCTCTTCCAGATACTCCTTCCACGCGCTTTCCGTCACGCTTATGCCGCGCAGGGCAAAGGCGTGCGGCAGGAAGAAGGTCTGCGCTTTCCATTTGACGTTCCTCGTGATCGCGGGCAGGAGCGTCCCTTCCTCCAGAAGCCTCGTCCCGGCCTTTTCCAGCGGAAGGAGCACGCCGCGGTCCGCGTAATTCCGCATCGCCATGATATCGCTCGCAAGCACAAGATCCACGTCGCCGGAAAGGATCGCGAGATTCAATTTGGACGCGTCTCCGTAAGGCTTTACCCTGACGGGGAGCGCCGGTCCCGTCATATTGTACGCCGCCGCGGTTTTCATGACCTCGTTGTAATTGAGCTCCCGGTTGATGACCCCGAGGACGATGCTCTCCCCCGCTTCTTTTTCCGGGGAAAGAAGGATCAGGCTCTTCGCCGTCAGAACGGCGATCTTACCCTCCCCCAGAAACAGTATGCGCCGGACACAGTTCTCGGCAGTCATGCCGTACGCCGTCAGATCGGCTGCCCGGGTCAGCGTCTTTCCGTCGGTGATATACAGCGTGTTCTCGCTGACGTACGCGATCCTCGTTCCGTCGCTTGCCGCGCTGTCGGCTCCCCATCCCTCCATCCGGACGCCTTCCGTGCTTGTCTCTTTGGCATCCCGGTCCACCGGCATCAGATAGACCGCCAGCGATTCCGGATCGGTCACACCTTCACCATCCACACGCCTTTCGCCCATCAGGGCGTAAACCTTATCTCCAAGCTCGGTTATCCCGGTGCAGAATCTTATCCAGCCGTCGGCCGTCTTCTCCGGCATGGGGATCTTCCGCCCGTCGATATAGAGGTTGCTGTCAGTACCACATTTCTCCGCCGCGTAGATAACGCCGTCCTTTTCCACCACCGAGCATCCCGGAATAAAACCCGTGATGGATTTGTACTTGCTCATGGCCGCAACTTCCTCCCCGTCCTTCCGGAGGGCAAAGGAACGTACTATCGTACCGTTTTCTGAATTCTCGTATCCCGAACAGACGTACGTATAGAGGGAATCTCCGCACCTCACCGCGCTGTGCGTCATCAGAGGATCGGCGGGGACGCTCTCTCCCTTTTCCGCGAAGGAGGAGTCGAGCTTCCGCTCTCTCGCGTCAAACAGCGGTAGATCGGAGGCCATCTTCAGGTTTTCCAGCGTTACTCTTACGCCGTGATATCCCTCTCCGTAATCGTGCGGGACGCCGGAGAGGAGAACGTATCCGTCCCCTTCCGGATAGAGATCGAGGAGGACCTCGTCGGGCTGGAGCGGAACAGAAAGGATCTCTCCTCCCATGATTTCTTCTTTCACAGACAGACGTTCGGCGACAAACGGAGCCGACTCAGACTGAT
>CACYBP010000348.1 GCA_902772625.1 Oscillospiraceae bacterium | reverse complement strand
CTTGCCTCCGTCGGTGGAATACTGCCACTGATAAGAAAGCCCTGATCCAGAGGCGGTCACCACGAAGGTCGCGGTCGAGCCCGCCGCCACGGTCTGCGGCGCGGGAGCGCCGTTGATAACCGGCTTTGCGGAGGCGAAGCTCGCCGCCGGCATTTCGGCGGCCGAAACCGTAACCCCAGCCTCGAAAACCGGAGAAAACACCAGGATCAAGGTCAGGATCAGCGCCGTGAGTTTTGCTATCCAGGATCGCATGTGCATAGTTTTCATACTCCTTCCGTACCGTGAGCCGTACGGTCATTCATAAGGATAAAGAGCGTAAAAGGCGGGATCCGTCCGGATCCCCATGCGTACCTTATATTATTATAGTCAAACAAAGGCCGTCTGTCAAACGAAAATCGGCTCTTTCCGGTCTCATTTTTCAAAAAATCTGCGGAGAGGCAGGCCGTCCCGGAAAGAGAAAAGGCGTTCAAGCCCCTTCCCGAAGAAGCCGATCAGAAGACCGTTCAGCACTGCGTTGACAAAGGTCCCGATCCTGATCGCCTCCAGCCTTCCGAAAAAAAGAAAGGAAAGAAGGATCGCCAGGGCGAGGCTTGAGAGATCGTAGACCATCTTGCATGCCGAGAGCTTCCATCCTCTGGCCGACGCAAGCTCCCTGACGAAAAGCTCGTAGGCCTCGGGAGGCAGATAGGTATGGAACAATAACGCCACCCCGAGGGTCGCCAGGATCGTTCCCGCCGCGTAAAACCCGATCCGCGCCGGGATCCCCTCCCCCGGAAGAAGAGACGTCAGCGCCGCCATGCCGTCCAGCGTAAACCCGTAGATCACCGCCGTGGCAAAGGAAAGAAGATAAGAGACTCTGAACCGGCGGAGAAGAAGGCAGAGAAGCAGGATGATCAGCGCCTGGAATACGTATTCCGCCATGCCGAAGGAGAAAAAAGGCAGCGTCTCCGAGACGAAAAGATGAAGAAGATACGCGGGCGCCACGATCATGGAAAGGCCGAAGCCGGCCTTCGTGATCAGCGCGGTCCCCAGCGCCAGAAGAAGGATCCCCAGGATATAGGCTCCCTCGGCATAGAACGCGGTCTTTTTCCTCACGGCGTCTTTCCCCTTTTCGTTTACCAGATAAAATTCGATTTCAGCATCTCGCCGTTGTCGATGAGGATATCCTCCCCGGTGATCGAGCGGTTTTTGACCGTGAGAAAAAAAGCAAGCTCGGCGATCTCCTCCGGCTCGGCCCATTTCCCGAGAAGCGTCTCGTTTTTCACGGCGGCATAGAGCCTTTCGTCCTCTAAAATGTGTTCGTTGGATTCGGTGACCACGCCGCCGGGAGAGATGCTGTTCACCGTGATCCCCCGGGGCGCGAGGTTCAGGGCGCGGTTTTTCATGTAGCCCACGATCCCGGCCTTGCTGGCCGCGTAGAGCGGGAACTCCGCCCCGTTCCGGGCCGAGGCCGAGGCGATGAAGAGGATCGACCTGACCGAAGGCGCCGATTCCAGCCTGCGGTTCAGCTCCAGGGTGGCCCGGAGATTGATCTCGAGGGCGTCCTCTTCTTCGAGGGTTCCCGCCGCGTAGATCAGGATCCCCGGCTCCGGTAGATCCTCCGGAAGAATATCCCGGATGTCCTTCCGGACGTGCTTATACCCCGGGCGGGAAAGAGTCCCCTCCCGGAGATCAACGCCCGCGACGGGATAGCCCTCCTCCAGAAATTTTTCCGCTATGGCGCGGCCTATGCCCCGCGAAGAACCTGTGACGACGACGTTCATGCGTTATCCTTTCTCAGAGGAAAGACGGTTTTTTCCTCCCTTTTCGATGGCAAGCGACAGGCGGTAACCCAGAGGCGAGAACACCACCTCGAAAAGAAGCTCCAGCACAGCGCCTGTCAGGGCGCAGGTCAGGCACTGGATCAGGGTCCAGCCGAAGAAGATCTTGCTGACCAGAAGCGCGAAAATGAGATTGTCAGCGAATTGGGCGATGAAGGTGGATACGTAAGCGCGCAGGATGAACCGGCCGAAGCCCCCGTCCTTTTTAAGAAGCTTTCCGACGCCGTAATTGAGGAAATTGTTGATCAGGGCCGAGGCGATAAAGGCCACCGAGCTTCCGAGGATGATGAACCAAGTCCCGCCGAAGGTGTTGTTCAGAGCGGTGTTGAGGATCTCCTCGCTTCCCTCCACGAAGCTTTCCCCCCACACGCCGGGGATCAGGCTTGCGATAAAGAAGATCAGGGCCATCAGAAGATTCATGAGAAGGGCCGCAAAAGAAAGAAGCGACGCCGCCCGCGGGCCGTAGGCGTGGGTCAGCACGTCCATGGACAGAAAGGTGAGCCAGGAAAAAAGGATCCCGCAATCCAGCGCCAGCCAGTCCACGCCGGTATCGATGCTCTTGTTCGCCAAAAGATTCATGCCCACCACGGACAGGATCAGAAGCGACACCAGGATCGGCGGAACGTTCCGGAGAAGGTTGCGGAATTCAAGCACGGTTTTTTTCACGATGATCAGACTCCTTGTTTTTTTCAGGTGGTTATCAAGAAACACCCTGTTCAGTTTTCTCCCCATCGGGATACGGCTGATTATACCACGTTTCGTCTTATCCTGCCAAGGGCAATCCGGAACGGATTTTCAAAGTCTTTCGGGCCTCTTTTGTGCATTGCGCCGGGAAAAGGCCGTCAGAAAACGGGCGAAAAGCGCTTCTTTCGTCTCTTTGCCCTTTGTTTTTACGGAGAGGTTATGCTATACTGAGGATAAGAATTTTCCGGAAAGCCTTTCCGTGATCCAGAATCCTCTGAAATCCGCGAATCGAGGTGGTCTTCTTGCGTAATAGATCAAAGATCTTTCCCGCGGTCCGTTTTGCCGCTCTGTTTCTTCTGATCGCGCTGACCGTCGCGCTTCCCGCCTTTGCCGCCTCTGACGGTTCCGATCCCCTGCGTGAGATCGCCGAAAGCGAAAACGTGCTCGGGAATTATGCCACCGACAGCATCAACGGCGTGCTCGGCGCATACGCGCTGGTGCCCCTGGATCCCATGTTCAATCTGGCGATCCTTTCGGGGATCGCGCTTCTCAGCCACGGCGGCGTCGACGTAAACCCCAGCATTCAATCGGCCATCGATGCCAACGTCCTTCTTTCCAATCAGGTCGTCTGCTGGATCCTGTTTTCGGCCTGCATTCTGATCGGGATCGCCCATCTGGTCCTGAAATACGTGCCCGGCATCTCGGCCGCCACCGAAGCGGCCATCACCAAGCTGATCGACGGTCTGGGCGTCGTGGTGCGCTTCACCCCCTATCTGATCCTGATCATGCCGGTGGTCGCCCCCGCCGCGGCCTTCGCCGCGCCGAACGCCTTTGCTTCGGCGGTTTCAGCCGGAGGAAGGTGGCTCTGGGGCGTGTTCATGCTCTTTGCGGGGATCGCACAGTATCTGGTCATCAAATTCGCCCGGGCTTTCCTGGACCTTCTTGTGGCCCTGTCCCCCGAGCCCTTCACCACCACCGCGGCCGAGGTGGTGAAAAAGCTCTTTTCGACTGTGATGTGGGTCCTGGCCCTTTACGCCCCCGAGGTCCTGATCGTCATCAACGTGATCGTGTTCCTTTTCTCCCTCATCCTGGCGCGGAAGGGGTATTTGCTCACAAAATACTGCCGCGGGCTCTTCTGGAAGAGCTTCAAGCATACGCTCCGCAAAAAGCGCGGCCGCCTGAATCCCGAGATCTACGCTCCGCTCTCCCCGTCGGCTCCCGCCTACGTGAAAAGGAGCTTTCCCGCGGCAAAGCGCATTCTCAAAGCCTACGCCGCCTCCGGCCTGGGTTCCTTCCCCAAGAAGGCTCCGAAATACATGGCGGGGTGGCTTCTGGACACCGGGAACGGGATCGTTTTTGCCGGAAAGTCCTTCCATCTGATCAGACGCACGATCCCCCTTACGGGCAGGTTCACCCTGATCACGCGCTGGGACAAATGCCAGATCCAGGTGGACGGCGCCGACGGAAAGCTCCGCCGCGTGGATCTCAGCACCCATTATGCGCCGGTGCTCAGCGAGATGGCGCGGGAATACGGCTGGCGCAATCAAACCGAGGAGAAAAACCGGAAGAAAGAACAGCGAAAGCTCATGAAGGAGCAGAAAAAGGCCCTGAAGAAGCAGGCAAAGCTTCAGGGCGCCTCCGGCGCTTACCTGCCGGGGAAATAACGGCGGCCTTCATGTAAGCGCTTGCCGCGGTTAAAGGCCTGATCTGAATAGCTGACGCGGGGCTGTGCCGAAAGCACAGCCCCGCGTTTTTTCTTTTTTCGCTCCGCAGGGTCTTCTCCCCTCTTTCCTTCCGGGATCGCCGGGTCCCGAAAGGCTTCTGCTCGCAGGTTCACGTCAGAATTTCCACGGCTGAACACCCGTTGAATTCCGCAAACCTGCTCAGCGTCCGGTCAAGGGAAGCCCGGATCGCGCGCGTCGGGCCGACGTCCGGTTCGAACCAGACGTTTTTTACGCGGAGAACGGCGGTTTTATGATCGGCCGTCGCTTCGATCCGCCCGATGAACCTCTCCCCCCGGAGTATCGGCAAAGTATAGTATCCGTACTTTCTCTTGGCCTCCGGCGTGTATATCTCCCAGGAATACCGGAAGTCCCAGAGCGCCGCGATCAAAGCTTTGTCCCAGAGCAAGGGGTCCAGCGGCGCGAGGAACTCCATACGCGGTTTTCGGTCGACTCTGTCCATAAGGACGTCCTGCATCAGCGGCTCGTCCTCCGAGCGGAAATAAAAGGGCGTTTTGATCCCTTCGATCCGCACCGGCAGAATGGTCCCGGCATATTCAAGTGAAGAAAACGCCCGCCTGCGCTGTTCCGCCTTCATGGGGATACCCAGAAAGGCAGGAGAATTTTTGTTCCAGAGGAGCCCGACCGCGCCGATCCTCCGGAGGATGCGCCATCTGATAAACGCATCCTCCTCTTCAAAGGCCGGTTTCGCCAAAAGCAGCGCCGGGTCGAGGCATCGTTCGGCCAGGTCGTAAAACTTGCGCGAGCCGTTTTTGTGATGAATGACCAGGATTCCGTCGGTATAGAGCTGTTCCAGCACCGAGCGGGCCGCTCTCGATTTCTTGTGCCAGTCGCCGCTCCAATGCATGGAGGAATGCCAGAAGATCTCCCCTTCTATGGGAAGCGTTTCGCCGGAGACCGGCCCGTGCGCCCGGATATACGCAAGCGCCCGGCGCTCCAGTTCATCAAGGCCCGGAAAGCCTGCGCCGTGAAGACGACTTCGCTCACGGTAAGAAGAAAAATACGGCCAATCCTCCGCGGGCCAGATCGAAAGCTCTTTATCGGCGTAGTCCACAAGAAGGCGGTCGCGGTACAGAAGCTCCTCCAGCATGGTCTTCCGAAAGCTCTTGACCCGGGACTGAAGCGTCAATTCCGCATTCTTTCCGCACACGTCGACCGGATCATACTGGATGCATCCCGCCTGTCTGATATAGCCGTACGCTCCCTCCTTGCCGCAAAAGCGATAACCGCCGAGAAGGCCCTGTCTGGCGAGGATAAATCGCCGCGCCTGTGTTTTCGTCAGTTCGGTCATCCGTCGATCACTCCCTCCGTTTTCAGTATCCCGCGGTCATCGCCCCGGATCAGAGAGATTCACGCTCATTCTTTTTTCATCGCGCGGCGCACGCTGCCCGTCCGCGCGATCGGGAGACCCGGGTATGAACGGGAGGAAGGCGCGCTCATGAAAAGCGTCTTCCCCCTTCTCTCTTGCTTCCTGTTTTGAAATCCTTTCTTCCGGGAAACAGGCTTCGGCTCTAAGCCCGTCACGCTTTCAAGCCGAAGGTGGCGATATAAGTAAGCTCTTCCGCGCCTGCAAGCTCCGGATCCCGGATCTCAAAGGAAAGCTTCGCGCCGCATGCAGCCGCCGAGAGCTCGAAATGGCACAGAGCGATCCCCATATCGATCTTTTGGATATCCCACGAGCCGTCGTCCCAGCCGCGGCTTCGCTTTTCGTAAAAGTGAGCCGCGCCTTCGCATAAAACAACGCGCCAGGGCTGCTTGTTCACGGCCGACGGGGCAAGCCGGACCGCTTCCAGGGCGTCCGCAAGCTTTCCGGCCGCTTCTTTCGTCAGAGGTTTTTCAAAGGAACCGTCGAAAAACAGCTCTTCAAAGGGGACGCGGCTTGCGGCCTTTACGCCTTTGCGCATCACGGTTTCGCGAAAAGACATCTTCTGCGCGGGATACCCGAGGGGACTTACGCAGGGCATGACCTCGTCTGAGGCGATCTCCATCGCTTTTTCAAAAGCGTCCCGGTTCATCGTTCCGGCGATCCAGGTCGTACCGACGCCGAGCTCCCAGGCAAAAAGAACGACCTTCTCGAAGGTATAGCCGAACGCCTCCTCCGCGTGCGGCACACGGCGCAGCTTCCCGGCGATATACGTGTCGGTACCGACGATCACCGGGCTTGAAAGCCCGTGTTTCCCGGCGTTGAGCACCTTCCAGGTGATCGGGATACCGTAGGGGTTCTCCGCCGTTTCGGCGAATTTCACGATCTTCTCCGCGTCCTCAGGTTTCAGATCGTTCCCGTCGAAGGTGCGGACGCTTCGTCTGGTCCGGATCGTTTCAGAAAGACTCATTTCAGAAGCCCTTCCATCCAGAGCTTCAGATCGGCCTCGGAGATCTCGCCGCCGATCCGCCGGCCCTCGTCGACGTCGACGCCTTCCCCGACGATGGAACGGATGCGTTCCGCGGTCTTGCCGATGCCGCTTCCGCCGGAGGTGCAGAAGGGGACGATCTTTTTCCCTTTGAAATCATATCCCGCAAGGAAGGTATCCACCACGCTTGGCTCTCTTCCCCACCAGATGGGAAATCCGACGAAGACGACGTCGTATCCGGACATATCCTCCACCTTCCCCGCGATCGCGGGACGGCATTCCGGATCGGACATCTCTATCGTGCTTCGCGAGCTTTTATTCCTCCAGTCGAGATCGGCGGAGGTGTATCTTTTCTCCGGCGCGATCTCAAAGAG
>CACYBP010000347.1 GCA_902772625.1 Oscillospiraceae bacterium | reverse complement strand
GAAATCTGACTTTATAAAAAGTCAAACCCTTTAGGTATTCTTCTTGCCCTCTTAATCTCCAGTCATCCATTTTAATATCCTTTCCCACCAGGTATCAAAACTGTACACTCTACCCGGCTCGAGTGATCAACGTGACTGATTCCACGTGTCCCGTCATGGGGAACATGTTATAGGGCGTGACCGACGTGAGCCGGTACCCGCTTTCCTTCAGAATGCGGAGATCCCTTGCCAGAGTCGCGGGGTCGCAGGAGACGTAAACGATCCTTTCGATCCCCGCCCGGACGATGGCTTCCAGCATGCGCCGGTCGCATCCCTTCCGCGGCGGATCGAGAAAGATCGCCTTCGCCCGCCGGAGCCTGGAATCGCGGGGCAAGAGCTCTTCGCACCTTCCCGCAAGAAAAGAAATATTCCCGATCCCGTTTCGCTCCGCCGCTTCTTCCGCATTTTTCACGGCCTCGGGGATCACCTCCACCCCGACGACCTCCCCCGCGGACTTTGCCGCCGTCATGCCGATGGCGCCGACGCCGGAATAGGCGTCCACCGCGAGATCCTTTTCACGAAGTCCCGCAAGCATCGACGCATGCCGGTAAAGCTTTTCGGCGATCTCCCGGTTGATCTGGAAGAAGGAGCGCGGAGAAAGGCGAAAGGAGAGTCCTGCGATCTCCTCCGTAAGAAAGCTTTCCCCCCAAAGATGAATCAGCTCGCCGTCCAGTGCGTGGACAGGCTTTTCTTTCGGGGCGAGGCGCCAGAGTGAGGTGACGCCGTACTCCCTGAGGAGATCCGGGGGAAGCGAGATTTCTTCCCGTGTCTCCAGGATCAGCATGCTTTCCCCTTTCCGGTTGGTGCGGATCACGCACCCCGAAAGGCCGGGGACGCTTTTTACTGCCTTTGAGGAAAGGAGTCGGTTCATTTCTTTCGGAAGGAGAAGGCAGTCTTCCACCGGGCAGAACCCGCCGTCCCGCCCGACGTACCCGAAGCCGGGACCGGGGCGAAAGCGCAGTTCCGCCTTGTTCCGGTAGCCCGTGCGTTTCCCGCCAACGGTATCCGAAAGGGCGTATTCCTCTTCGGAAAAGCCGCCGATCCGCTCAAGGGCATCCCGGACGCGCTCCTTTTTCAGGGTAAGCTCGTGCGCCGCCGTCACGTGGCCGAGGGAGCATCCCCCGCAGCTTTCATAATAGGGGCATTCCGGCCTGATCCTTTCGGGTGAGGCGACCGTGAGAGAAGAAAGCCTTGCGCGGGAGAAGCGCTTTTCCTCCTGTGTGATCTCGATCTCACCGGTCTCGCCGCGCATCATCCCCCGGACGAAGACCGTCTTTCCCTCGCTCCGGACAACCCCTTCCCCGTCCGCGGTCTCGTTGACCGCGAACACCGGCGCCTTCTTCTCCACACTCCTCACCTCTTTCCCTTAATCATACCGCATTCGCTTCTTTTTTGCAACCTTGAATAAACCCGTGAACCGGAGGGAATGCTTGAAAAAGAAGAATACTTTTCGGAGGGATCCTATGGCAAAACGCTTTTTGAAGATCGCGTCTCTCGCGCTCCTCTTCGCGCTTCTCGTATCCAGTCCGTCGATTGCCTCCCTTTCCCAGGGATCGAGCGGAAACGACGTCCGGAAGGCCCAGGAGCGGCTTTCGAGCTGGGGCTATTACGACGGAAAGATCGACGGGATCTTCGGCTCGAAGACCTACCGGGCGGTGATCGCCTTTCAGAGGAAAAACGGCTTGACTCCCGACGGGATCATCGGACCGAAGACCGCCGCCGCCCTGGGGATCACGCTTTCCTCCGGGGGAAAGGCGGGCGGCTCCGCATCCTATCAGGCGACCATCGATCTTCTGGCCAGGATCATCGCGGCCGAGGGGCGCGGAGAGCCCTATAAGGGGCAGGTGGCCATCGGCGCGGTGATCATGAACCGCGTCTCCCATCCCTCGTTTCCCAACACGGTGGCGGGCGTGATCTATCAGCGCGGCGCCTTCTCGGCCATCGACGACGGTCAGTTCGCCTCCACTCCTGTCCCGGATTCCTGCCGCCGGGCCGCGGCGGAGGCCTACGCCGGATACGACCCCACGAACGGCTGCGTCTATTATTACAATCCCGCGAAAACCACCAACCGATGGATGCTTTCGCTTCCGGTGTATCTCGTCATCGGGGATCACCGGTTCTGCAAGCCGCAGTGAGCGCCTTCCGCACCGATCTCGCCGACGAAGCGGCCGGCAGGATCACGGGAGAGCGTATCCCGGGACTTGAAACGAGCGAAGAAATACGCGGTGGTTTTTTGTTTTCCCGGGTCCGTGTCAAGAACGAAGAGGCGGCGCGTAAGCTCGGGAAGCCGGTAGGCCGTTATCTGACCTTTACCTTGAAAAAAGGATACAAGAATGAAGAAGGCGGGTTTCAGGCCGCCTGCGGGCTTCTCAAAGACGGCTTCGGGGAATTCCTTCCCTCCCGGGGGAGCGCGCTTGTGGCGGGACTTGGGAACCGGTTCATCACCTCCGACGCCGTCGGACCGGGCGTTTTGCGGCACGTGATGGCGACGCGCCATCTTGCCGATACCCTTCCGGAATACTTTTCCTCCCTCCGGCGCGTGGCGGCGGTGACGCCCGGCGTCCTGGGAATCACGGGGATCGAATCGGCGACCCTGATACAAGGCGTCGTCCGGGAGATCAGGCCGGATTTTCTCGTCGTGATCGACGCTCTGGCGGCCGGGTCGGCCGAAAGGCTTCTCACCACCGTCCAGATCACCGACACCGGGCTGGTGCCCGGAGGCGGGGTGGGAAACGCCCGGGAAGGACTCACCCGGGAAAAGCTCGGGATCCCGGTGATCGCCGTGGGGATCCCCACCGTGATCTACGCCTCCTCGCTCCTTCCGGAAGGCGCCGCGTCCCCGGCGAATTCTTCTCCCTTAGGCGATCTGGTGGTGACGCCCCGGGAGATCGACGAAGCGGTGGAGGAGCTTTCCCGCCTTGTGGGTTATGCCCTGGATCTTGCGCTTCATCCCGGCATGACCCTTTCGGACGTCGCGGCTTTTCTTTCCTGAATAGCAAGTCCCCCCTTTTCATATGATAGAGCGAAAAGGGGGCGACTTAATGAAAAACAGGCGAATGTCTCTGCCGCTTTCTCTCTTCCTGCACGGAGCCTTCCTCGCGGTGGGCGTTTTCTCCTTCTTTCTCGTCTTTGAAAGGCTTCCCTGGCTTCTGGAGGGTAACATGCGGGGCGTCTTCGCTTTTCTCACCGGCATTTCTCCGGTCCCCGTGCGGGCGGAGGCCGAAGACGAAAGTCTTCCGGAGGAAGGAGGGGACGAGGAAAAGTTTCTGATCTTTCTTCCCGACGAGGGGGCGATCCCCGGGATCGTTCTGCGGGAGGAAAGAAGCCCGGATGGATCCGGTTCCGAAAGCATGAAAGCGGACGAGCCTCTTCCGGATAACGCCGAGCCGGTCAAGGCTCTGACGATCAAGACCTCCCTCGCGCCGAAAAACAATCCGGATTTGTCCTTCGACGTTGAGGAGCTTCTTGATACCGATCCGGTTTTTGACCGGAGGAAGGACGCGATCCTGATCGTACACACCCACGGGTGCGAAAGCTACAGCCTCTCCCCCAAGGCCTTTGTGGCCGATAACAGCGACGCGCGTACCCGCGATCCCGAGAAGAACGTGGTGGCCGTGGGGGATGTTCTTGAAGAAGAGCTGGAAAAACGCGGGTTCCGGGTGATACACGATCGCACCATGTGCGACGAGGCGGGGTTCAACACCGCCTATAAAACCGCCCTCGGCGTGATCGAAAGAGAGATGGCGAAGGATCCCTCCATCGCCATGGTGCTGGATATCCACCGGGACAGCCTTTCCTCCTCCGACGGGACGCGGTACAAGCTTCTTTCGGGAGACGGGAAATCCTCTCAGATCATGTTTGTGGTGGGCAGCGGCGCGCTGCTTTCCCATCCCGGATGGCGGTCCAATCTCGCCTTCGCCCTGCACCTGGAAAAGAAGGCCTCGGAGCTTTATGAGGACCTTGCGCGGCCGGTCACCATCTCGAAGAACCGTTATAATCAGCACGTCACCCCGCTTTCCCTGATCGTGGAATGCGGGACCGAGGCCAACACTCTTTCCGAGGCGAAGGAGGCCGTGCGCCGTCTCGCCCTGATCCTGGACGGGGTCCTTCCCCCGGCATAGCTTCCGGCGCACAATATATAGGAGAAAAGAGCGCTGTGCCAAACTATATACAGTGTCGTTCCTTGTCATTTTGCCCGATTTCGGAACCTATCTTTGTTGAGATTGCCATCTTGCAAAACCTCCCCGTCAAGAATACAATATATTTGTCATTTTATTTCGTTCCGACGTGTTCCCGATCACCTGATAGATCACCGGCCCGTCGGGACGGCCATTTACGGAGGAATGAAGAGATGGAAAAGTTCTTTGGGATCAAGGAACGCGGCTCTTCGCTGCGTGCTGAGATCATCGGCGGTCTGACCACCTTCTTCGCCATGGCCTACATCATCTTCGTCAACCCGTCCCAGGTTTCGGGCGGCGGAGCGAACGGCTGGCTGGCGGAGATGATGACAGGCGCCGGCGCGGATCCTGCCGCTCTCGGCAAGATCTGGAATTCGGTTTACATTGCCTCGATCCTCGTGGCCATCGTCGGCACGCTGATCATGGCGCTGTATGCCAAAATGCCTTTTGCTCAGGCCTGCGGTATGGGTCTGAACGCCTTCTTCTGCACCATGTTCGTTTCGGGCGCTTTCTTCGCCAAAGTTGACGTGATCAAGGGATATCAGGCCGGTCTCGTCATCGTTCTTCTGGAAGGCGTCGTGTTCCTCGTTCTTTCGACGACCGGACTCCGCAAGTACATCGCCACCAGCATGCCCGACTGCCTGAAGAAAGCCATCCCCGCCGGTATCGGTCTGTTCATCGCCTTCATCGGCATGCAGAACGTCGGCATCGTGCAGGCGAACCCCTACACCCTCGTGCAGTTCGTCGACGTCCACGGCGCTCTGTTCGGAGAGGGCGGCGGTTGGACGGCCATCGCCCCGGCCATCGTCGCGCTTCTCGGCCTTCTGATCATCGCCGTTCTCGGCAAGTTCAAGGTCAAGGGCAACGTGATCCTCGGCATCCTGATCACCACCGTTCTCTATTATCTCTTCACCTGGACCGTGCCGTCCTTTGATATGAGCTCCATCGGCCAGTCCTTCAAGGACTTCGGCGAGATCGGCATCACCGGCCTCTTCCACGCCGATTCCTGGAAGAACGCCTTCAGCGGCGCGAACATCGGCGGCATCTTCAACGCCATCATCCTGATCATCTCCTTCTGCCTGGTCGATATGTTCGACACTCTGGGAACCCTTTACGGCACCGCCTCTCAGGCTGATCTTCTGGATGAAAACGGCGACCCCATCAACGTAGGCAAGTGCATGATGGCCGACTCGGTCGCCACCTGCGCGGGCGCCGTGTTCGGCACCTCCACCTGCACCACCTTCGTGGAATCGGCCTCCGGCGTCGGCGCCGGCGCGAGAACCGGACTTGCTTCGGTGGTCACTGCCGCGTGCTTCGCCGTCTGCCTGTTCCTCAGCCCGCTTGCCAGCATCATCCCCGCTGCGGCCACTGCTCCGGCTCTGATCTACGTGGGCGTTCTGATGCTCTCCGGCTTCGGCAAGGTGGACATGAGCGATCTCCGCTCCTCGGTCCCGGCTTTCCTGACCCTGGCCATGATGCCTCTCACCTACTCGATCTCCAACGGTATCGGTATCGGCGCGATCTCCTACGTGTTCATCACGCTGGTCACCGGCAAGTTCACCAAGAAGGATATCGTGGCTACCGTCATCGCTCTGCTCTTCATCTTCCGCTTCGTGGCGGTCACGATGTAAGCTTTCAAAAGGCACTATAAAAAAGCGCCGTCTGCCGATCCGGCAGGCGGCGCTCTTTCTTATCCTGATTGCATGGCGGCGGTTTATTCCGCCGCTATTTCCTCTTCGCCTTTCCCCTCTTTCCGGTTTATCCGCCTGAGTTCCCTTCTGAGCGCGGCCGATGCGTCGCCGGGAAGCTCCTCTGAAAGCAACGAGAAAACCTCTTCGTCATAGGGGAAACGGATCGATTCCGCCCCGTTCTGAAGCTCGGCGATGTTTCTCAGGACGTGCGGCCGGATCGGGACCGCGGAAAGATAGATCCAAACCGTTGCGTGTTTTTCCCGCACCGTATCCTGCGCAAGACGCGTCACGGCCGCTCCGGCATATTTCACGTCCCGGTAGAGGAAATAGAAGGGCTTCCGAAAAGGGAAATACAGCCTGATCCCCCTTCTTTCAAACCGGGCGAAGGCGTAAAGCGCATTTTT
>CACYBP010000346.1 GCA_902772625.1 Oscillospiraceae bacterium | reverse complement strand
TATTACGGCTGCTGCGAGCCGCTGGACGACCGGATCGATAAGCTGAAGCAATATCCGAACCTCCGCAAGATCGGCGTAAGCCCCTGGGCCAACGTGGCCAGAAGCGCCGAGGCCATCGAAGGGAATTACGTCCTTTCCCGCAAGCCGAACCCCGCCAACGTCGCCATCCGCACCGATCCCGAGGTGATCCGGAAGGAGATCGGGGAAACGGCCAGGCTCTGCCTGCGTTACGGCTGTCCGGTGGATATCACCCTGAAGGATATCAGCACGGTGGGCTACCACCCCGAAAACCTCATCGTCTGGGCGAAGACCGCCTCGGAAGTCCTGGACGAATACTACGAAAAAGCGTGATCCCCGCCGGCGGAGCCGGCGCACAGAATAAAAGCAAAGCATCAAAAAAGAAACAGAAATAACGCAAGGAGGAACGATCATGATCTTTGACGACATTTCCGAAAAGCTGCAGGCCGGGAGAGCCCGGGACGTGAAAGCTTTGGTCCAGCAGGCCATCGACGAGGGGATCTCCGCCCAGGATATCCTGGAAAAGGGACTCGTGCCGGGCATGAACGTCATCGGCGAAAAATTCAAGAACAACGAAGTGTTCGTGCCGGAGGTCCTGGTGGCGGCCAGAGCCATGAACCAGGGCGCCCAGCTCCTGAAGCCCCTGCTCGCGGCTGAGGGCGTGAAGGCCAGCGGCAAGGTCTGCATCGGCACGGTTCAGGGAGATCTTCACGACATCGGCAAGAATCTGGTCAAGATGATGATGGAGGGCAAAGGGCTGGAGGTCATCGACCTCGGCACCGACGTATCTCCCGAGACCTTCGTGGAGACCGCGAAGAACGAAGGCTGCCAGATCATCGCCTGCTCGGCTCTTCTCACCACCACCATGGGCGTGATGGGAGAGGTCGTGAAAAAGGCCGAGGAAGCCGGGATCCGCGACAAGGTCAGGATCATGGTGGGCGGCGCGCCCGTGACCGAGGAATTCTGCCGGAAGATCGGCGCGGACGCCTATACCTCCGACGCGGCGTCGGCGGCGGACAAGGCGCTGGAATTCTGCACCGAGCTTGCAGGCTGAGAATAAGTCCCCTTAAGCCCCGGCGGGAGACCCTGCCGGGGAGAACAAATCCGCGGAGAAGGGATGAGAACAGTGAAATCCATCACACCGATCCGAAAGCCCTGGGCCGGGACCATGACCGCCAGAGAGCGCTTCAACCGGCAGATGCATTACCGCTCGGTCGACCGGTGCTTCAACATGGAGTTCGGATACTGGAACGAAAACTTCACCCAATGGCCGCTTTTTTACGAAAACGGCATCACGAACAACGAAGAAGCCGACGTCTTTTTCAGCTTTGACAGGATCGCGGTCATCGGCGGCGTCGACTGGATGTGCCCGCCCTTTGAGGCGAAGGAGATCGGAAGACACGACGGCAAGATCGTCCTGATCAATGCCGACGGCCTCATGGCCGAGGTGCTGGCCTCGGGAAGGGACACCATCCCGCACTACCTGAAATCCTCGGTGACCACGCCGGAGGACTGGAAGCGCGTGAAAGAAGAACATTTCGACCGGAATTCTCCGGAACGAAAGCTGGATATCGCGGCTCTGAAGGCCCTCCATCCCGAGGACCGGGATTACCCCCTGGGAGTCAGCTGCGGCTCCATGATCGGAAAGATCCGGGATATGCTGACCTTCGAGGGGCTGGCCTACGCGTGCTACGACTACCCGGACATGGTGGAGGATATGGTGGAGACCTGCTGCGTGCTGGTGGAGGATTCGCTCGACCAGCTTCTCGGGAACTTCACCTTCGATTACGCCTCCGGGTGGGAGGACATCTGCTTCAAGAACGGCCCCATCGTGTCGGTGCCCTTCTTCCGGGACGTGGTCATGCCGCGCTACAAGCGCATCCGGAAAAAGCTGGATCAGTACGGGATCGATCTCTGGTACACCGACTGCGACGGCGACGTGCGTCCGATCCTCCCTTATCTTCTGGAGGGCGGGATCAATTGCCTGTTCCCCTACGAGGTGAACAGCTGCGCCCACCCCGGCGAGCTTCTGGATCAGTACGAGGGACAGCTCCGCATCATGGGCGGCGTGGACAAGATGCAGCTCGGCGCCGGGAAAGAGGCCATCAAGGCCTATCTCGAATCGCTGGAAAAATACGTGGCGCGGGGCGGCTACATCCCCTTCTGCGACCACCGCTGCCCGCCGAACGTCGATCCGGACGATTATCTCTATTATCTGGATCTCAAAGAAAGAATGTTCGGGATGAAGGCCTGAAGACCCCGGACCGGGGCCGGCAGCCTGCCATGCGGGACCGAGATGGCGGAGGAGAAAAAGAAAGATATGGGACGAAACGACATCGTTTTGCTGGACGGCGCCGTGGGCACCAGTCTTTGGGAAAAGACCGACGACCGCGGGCCGGTGTGGCGATATAATCTGGAGAAGCCGGAGATCGTGCGGGAGCTTGCGTCGGAATACGCCGACGCGGGCGCCGAGATCATCCTGGCCAACACCTTCGGGGCGAACCGCCTCGCCGTGAAGCGGGCCGGTTACACGGTGGACGAGATCGTGGGCGCCGGGGTGAGGCTCGCGCGCGAAACCGTGGGGAAGAGAGCGAAGGTCGCCCTTTCGGCGGGGCCGCTGCCGGCGCTTATGGAGCCCTACGGCGATCTTTCCGAGGAGGAGGCCTACGAGCTCTTTGACGAGCAGATCTCCGCGGGCGTCAAAGAAAAGCCCGACGTCATCGTTCTGCAGACCTTTATGGACGCAGACATGATGCGCGTCGCCGTGAAGGCCGCCGTGAAACACGATCTGCCGGTTTTCACCATGATGACCTTCACCGAGGTGGGGAAGACCATCATGGGCCATTCGGTGGAATACTATCTGGACGCGCTGAAGGATTTGCCCGTGGCGGCCGTGGGGGTCAACTGCTCCCTGGGGCCGGAAAAGGCGATCCCGATCATCGCCTCCTTCCGGGAGTACACCGATCTTCCCCTGATCTTCAAGCCCAACGCCGGGAAACCGATCCTGGAGGACGGGGAGGAGAAGGTGCAGTTCGACGTCGGCCAGTTCGTGGAGGACTCGCTTCCCGCCCTGGAACACGACGTGAAATACATCGGCGGATGCTGCGGAAGCAACGCGGCCTATATCCGCGCCCTGAAAGAAAAGATCTTCGGCTGAATCTGTTTATTGACTCACGCGGCGCCTCCTATCCGGGACGCCGCTGTCTTTGCTCCGCTTTCGGGAAAAGGCGCGGCTTGCTCTATGTCCCGCGCGCCGCTTTCAACCGAATTCCGCCGGAACGTGTTTACTTTTTCCCCGGAATATGCTAAAATCAACTGAAAGACGGTCCGATCGGCCAAAGGTCTGAAGAAGGGAAAAGACGGCCCGGCTTGACCGGCCGGAGGGTCACGCCGCGGGGCGCGGATGCACGCGCCTTCCCGACGGCAAAAAAAGCGGAGAAACGGGACGAAAGAGCCCCTCTCAATATGTAAGAGAATCTTTGAAATTACGAACGGAGGAAAAGATCATGCTGAACCTGACGAAAAAGATTGAAAACAGCAAAGGCTGCGTGGCTCTGGAAGGCCGGCTGGACACCGTGACGGCGCCCGGACTGGAGGAGGAGCTGAAGGCCGCTCTGCCCGGGATCCAGGAGCTGACGCTGGATTTTGAAAAGCTGGAATACATCTCCTCGGCCGGACTGCGCGTCCTGCTTTCGACCCAGAAGATCATGGCGAACAAGGGCGGGATGAAGGTGATCCACGTCAACGAAACCATTATGGAGATTTTCGAAGTCACCGGCTTTGCGGATATCCTGACCGTTGAATAAAGGAGTCTGAATTATGAAAAGCGACGTTATCGCGGTATCCAACCGCGCGGACAAGATCGAATACGTCCTGAATCAGACCGAAAAAGTGGCGGCTTTCGAGGAGCTTTCCCATAAAAGCGCCCTGTACCTGCGCCTCCTTTCCGAAGAGATGATGAGCATGGTGCGCTCCGTCACCAGGGATCTCGACGGCGAATTCTGGATCGAAAACAAAGGGCAGGATTACGAGCTTCACCTTCGCGTGGAGACCGACGTGGATTTCAGCGTGCGGGAAAAGCTGCTCTCCGCCTCCACCAGCGGCAAAAACGAGGCCAACCGCGGCCTGATGGGCAAGATCCGCGCCTTCTTCGAGCCCACCGACGACGTTCCGGTTTTCTTCGCCATGGGCAATGAAAGCTCCGTCGCCGGTACGGACTGGAGCATGCGCGCCTACGAAAGCGAGATCCAGAGATATCTTCAGGAAAAGCGCGAAGGCGCCGAAGCCGCCTGGGATGAGCTGGAAAAATCGGTGATCTCCCACGTGGCCGACGAGGTCAAGGTCAGCATCCGCGGACCGGTGGTGGAGATGACCGTCTTCAAGAAGCTTTCCTGAGAAAGAATTCGTGACACTGCGGGCAACGGCCGGCGCGGGAGAGGAAAGGCAAGGCGCGAAGAGCAAAACGCTCAGGGCGCGTTTCCTCCGGCTTCCGGACGCCGGCCTTTGCCTCCCGGAAGCGTCACGATCCCCGGGGAAGGGCCTCTCTTTCCGGCAGGAAGCTCTTCCCGGAGGATCGTGCGGGCGGGATTTGGGGAGATTTACGGCATGAAACTGTTTCACAGACTCCGCGTCAGCATGGCGGCCAACATCATCGGGGCGATCGTCATCGTGTTATCACTGTTCGGGATCGTCGTCAGCACCATCGGCTTCGTGAGCTTTACCCGGGCGTTTGAAAAAGAATACTCCGAAACCACCGCTCATATGGCCGACACGGCGGCCGCGATGGTCAACGGGGACAGCATCGACATGTACCTTTCGGGAAGAAAGGCCATGGAATACGTGATGACCCGGGCCGATCTGGACGACTACTGCAAAAAAATGAGCGTGTCCCTGGTCTATATCATCAAGGTGGACCGGACCGATTACGGCAGATTCGTCTCGGTCTTCAACTCGGTGAACAATTCCGTGGACGATACCGAATACGTCGAGTGGGAGCTCGGCCATAAGCGCGACACCACCAACGACGAATACCGCCGGAAATACCGGAGTATCTACGAACAGAAATCCGCCTCCGAGACGGTTTACCGGACCAACACCACCGACGGCGTGCATCCGCACATCACCACCATGGTCCCCGTGAAGAATTCCACGGGAAGCGTGGCGGCCATTCTCTGTATCCAAAGACCCATGAGGGAGCTTTACGATGCGAGAAGGCCGTACCTCATCACCGTCGCGGTTTCCACCCTCCTTCTGGCCCTGGCTTCATCGGTCTTCGCGGCGTTTTACATCCGGAAACAGGTGGTCCTTCCTCTCAGACGGCTGTCGGCTGAGGCGACCCGCTTTTCCAAAGAGAACACCAGGGGCGAGACGCTTGAAAGGGTCAGCCGGTTCGAGGAGCTTTCGGGTCTGGCCACCTCCATCGACACCATGGAAGGCGAGATGGTGTCCTATATCGATAATCTGACGGCTGTCACGGCCGAAAAGGAGAGGATCGGGGCGGAGCTTTCGGTCGCCCGGACCATTCAGGAGAATTCCATCCCCAACATCTTCCCGCCCTTCCCGGGAAGAAGGGAATTCGATATCTTCGCCGTCATGGATCCCGCCAAGGAGGTGGGCGGCGATTTCTACAACTTCTTCCTGATCGACGACGATCATCTGGCGCTGACCATCGGGGACGTGTCCGGAAAGGGCGTTCCCGCGGCGCTATTCATGATGGTCACCAACATCCTCATCAGCGACCGGACCAAGGCGGGCGGGACCCCCGCTTCGATCCTGACCTCCATCAATGCCGATATCTGCCGCCGGAACAAGGCGGAGATGTTCGTGACGGTCTGGCTCGGGATCCTGGAGATCTCCACGGGGCGCGTGACGGCGGCCAACGCGGGACACGAATACCCGGTGATCAGAAGACCCGGAGGAAGGTTCGAACTCCTGAAGGACAGGCACGGCTTTGTCGTCGGCGGTATGGACGGAATCTGCTACAAAGACTATGATTTCACGCTGGAACCCGGAGCAAGCCTTTTTATCTACACAGACGGCGTGCCGGAGGCCACCGATGCCGACAGCCGGATGTTCGGCGTCGAGCGCATGCTTACGGCGCTGAACCGGGATCCGCAGGCCGGTGCGGAGGAAATGCTCCGCGCCGTCAGGCGCGACGTGGACGGCTTCGTAAAGGACGCCACGCAGTTTGACGATCTGACGATGCTCGGCCTCACCTTCCGCGGAAAACCGGGGGAGGAGAAGCAGCCGGAAGAATAAAGGAAGACAGGCCTTTCGCGTCCCGCCTGCGATCCCGCGCCCGGCGGAGGAAGGAGAAAACCTATGAGACAAAACTCCGGCCGGGTTCCGGCTTCCGGGCTGCGGCGCCTTTCGGGGCGGCTCGCGGCGCTTTCCGCGGCGTGCGCGCTTCTTCTCGCGCTGCTTATGGGCTGCGGCGGGGAAAAACCCGCGCTTTCCTCCGTCGGCGTGATGCACGAAGAGGAATTCGGCGGCGTGTACGTGGCCTCCACGATCGAAGATTTCAACCGCCTCGGCTTACAGTACGGCGACAGCGTCCGCGTCAGCTTTTCGAACGGCTTCGTTCTGGAAGATCTTCCTTACTACAACGGCTACTATACCCAAACGGGCGAGCCTTTGCTGGTTGCCTATCCCGGCTATCCGTATATCAAGGTCGGGATCAACAACGGCGCGGATCTCTGGATCACGGCCGGGCTGAAGGAGGGCGACACGGCAGAGATCACCCTGGCGGAACGCGGGAAATACGCCGCGGTCCAGCGCGCCCGGGATATCAGCTATACCGATCTCCGGAAGGACTATCCCGACGACGAGACCTTCGCCAATTTCCGCATGATCCGGGTCGGAAGGATCCGGGAGGGGATCCTTTACCGCGCCGCGTCTCCCCTTGACGATCAGCACGGCCGGGCGGCATACGTGGACGCTCTGATTTCCCGGGCAGGGGTGAGATTCATACTGGATCTTGCCGACGACCGGGGAAAGATCGAAGGATATCTTTCGGATCCCGGCTTTGCTTCGCCTTACGCCCGCTCGCTTTTCGAGGACGGAAAGATCTATCCCGCGGCCCTGAACATGAATTACGGCTCGGAGGAGTTCCGGGGGAAGATCACGGCGGGCTTTGCCGCCATGGCGGAGGAGGAAGGACCTTATCTTCTGCACTGCACCGAGGGAAAGGACCGGACGGGCTTTGCCTGTATCCTGATCGAGGCCCTTGCCGGCGCGGACCTTGAGGAGATCACCGACGATTACATGCTGACCTACCGGAATTACTACGGCATTTCCGGAACCCATGAAAAAGAAAAATACGACGTCATCCGGGAAAACGTTCTGGATCCCATGATCAGGACTGTCGCGCAAGGGGCGGAAGACCTCTCCGGCGCGGATCTGGAAAAGGGCGCTGAGGAATACTTGACGGCGGGCGGGATGAGCCGGGAGACGCTTGACCGGCTGAAAGCCCGGCTGACCGGGAATGAAACGGGGAGGTAAACGATATGCAGGAAAAAACGGTCACGATCGCGCTGGAAGGCCGGATCGACTCCGGCAATTCCGCCGAGGTGGAAAAGAGGATCTTTGAAGAGCTCGGCGGGAGAGAAAACGTCCCCGTGACGCTGGACGCGTCGGGCCTTTCGTATATTTCCAGCGCCGGCCTCCGGGTGATCCTGCGGGTCAGGAAGGTCTGCCCGGCGCTTTCGGTGATCAACGTGTGCCCCGAGGTCTACGACATTCTGGATATGACCGGCTTCACCGAGATGATGACGGTGGAAAAGGCTTACCGTGTGGTGTCGGTGGAGGGGTGCGAGGAGATCGGCCGCGGCGCGAACGGCACCGTTTACCGCATCGACAAGGACAACGTGGTTAAGGTTTACAACAACGCCGACGCTCTGGAGGATATCCGCCACGAGCGCGAGATGGCGAAGCTCGCCCTGATCCTGGGCATCCCCACGGCGATCTCCTACGACGTGGTGCGCGTGGGGGAAAGCTACGGCTCGGTGTTCGAGCTTCTGAACGCCAGCTCTTTCTCAAAGATCCTTTCCACCGAACCGGATCGATTCGACTGGTGCGTCGCGGAATACGTGAAGATGCTCAAAAAGATCCACGGGACCCTGGTCCCCGCCGGAAAGCTCCCCGATATGAAGACGACCGCCGAGGGCTGGGCCGCGTTTATGCAGGATCATCTCCCCGGGGAGGCCGGGGAAAAGCTTCTGTCCCTGATCCGGGCGGTGCCCCATGACGATCACATGATCCACGGGGATTATCACACCGGGAATCTGGAGCTTCAGAACGACGAGGTCCTCCTGATCGACATGGACACCCTGGCGGTGGGCCACCCGATCTTCGAGCTCGCCAGCATCTACAATTCCTTCGTGGGCTACAGCGAGGCCGATCCCGGGGTCATCCTGAAGTTTCAGGGATTTGATCAGAAGACGGGCCGTGCCTTCTGGCGCGCGGCGCTTGCGGCCTATCTGGGCACGAAAAACGAACGCAAGCTCCGCGAGGTGGAGGACAAGGCCCGGATCGTTGGCTATACCCGCATGATCCGCCGCTCGATCCGGCGAAAAGCCCAGGAGACCGAAGAGGGGAGAAGAGAGATCGACCTCTGGACGAAGGAGCTTCTGGAGCTTCTCGACCGGTATGACACCCTTCTTTACTCTCCCTGTGAGCTTGAGCTGGAGGCCGCCCGGGAGACTCTTCCGGAGGCCGAAGCCTTCGTGGAGGAGCATCTGGAGGCGGTCGGGTGCCCGGTGAAGGTCAGGATGCAGATCGGGATCGCGGTGGAAGAGATCTTTATCAACGTGGCGAGTTACGCCTACGCGCCCGGAAAAGGAAACGTGAAGATCAGGGTCGAAACAACCGAGGATCCCAAAACGGCCGTGATCACCTTCACCGATTCCGGCGTCCCCTACGATCCCCTCCAAAAAGAGGATCCCGACGTGACCCTCTCCGCCGAAGACCGCGAGGTGGGCGGGCTCGGCATCTTCATGACGAAAAAACTGATGGACGAGGTGACCTACCTTTTCCGGGACGGAAAGAATATCCTGACCCTCCGGAAAAATCTCTGAAGCAGGTTTCACGCGCCGCGCGGGGTCAAAGCGCGGCGCGATCTATATGCGGGAGAACTCCGGGAGCTCTGTTCCCGGAGAGATCCACGGAAAGAGAGTACACCCCATGAAGTATCCGAAGATCGATCTTCATATGCATACCCTGGTGTCGGACGGGACCGACGCGCTCGAGGAGATCACCGCGCGCGTCCGGGAAAAGGGCATCGCGCTTTTCTCGGTGACCGATCACGACGCGATCAAGGCGGGAAGCATGATCCCCGGCCTTCTGGAGAAGGGAGACCCGGATTTCATCACCGGCGTTGAGTTTTCCACGAGGGACGAGCGGGGGAAATACCACGTTCTCGGTTACGGATACGACCCGGCTTCCGGCGCGATCCGGGACGTCACCGAAGAAGGCCACCGGCTCCGCATGAAAAAGGTGACGGCGCGGCTGGAATTCCTGAGGCGTGAGTTCGGCGTTTCCTTCCCCGAGGGCGAGACAGAAGCGCTTTTCGGAATGGACAACCCCGGAAAGCCCCATATCGCAAACCTCATGGTGAAATACGGCTTTGCCGCGAGCAAGGAGACCGCCATCCGGGAGTATATCGACAAGCTCCGTCTTCCGAACGAGTATCTTCGCCCGGAGGAAGCGATCAAGGGCATCCTCGCCTCCGGCGGGATCCCGGTCCTGGCGCATCCCTCCTACGGCAGCGGTGACCAGCTGATCCTGGGGGAGGAGATGGAAGAGCGCATCCGGCGCCTGAAGGCCTTCGGCCTTCTGGGACTGGAGGGCTTCTATTCGGGCTTTTCCCGGAAGCTTCACCGGGAGATCCTGGGTTTCGCGGAGAAATTCGATCTTTACGTCACCGCCGGAAGCGATTACCACGGGAAAAACAAGCTGGTGTCCCTGGGGGACGTGGGGGAAGAGGACGGGGAAGAGCGCCCGGAGGGGCTGATCCGTTTCATAAAGGACGTGCAGATCTATGAAAGCCCTGCGGTTTGACACGAGAGATACCAAGCCGAAGCTCCGCGCGCTTCTGATTCTGACGGCGGCGGCCGCGGCGGTGGCGGGCGCACTGATTCTCACCGGAGCGAAGGAGCATTCCGCGGCTCTCGGTCTGACGGCGGCGGGATACGCCCTCGGCGCGGCGGGGATCCTTCTTTGGGCTTTCCGCGAGCAGATCCGGTACAATCCCTATTCATACAACACCATCTTCTACATGGGCTTCGCGCTCTTCTCGCTTTTCATCGTGATCACCTCGGTGATCCTCGCCGTGAATATCCTGAGATACCCCGGAGACTATTCGGGAAACGAGATCGTCCACACGCTTCTGAACTCGGCGAAGAGCTACGCCTATTTCACCTTTCCCTTTCTTTTCGTTTTCTCGTCGGCCCTCTGCGTTTCCAATATCGCCCTTCTCCGGCACGAGGGGAAAAGACCGGTCAATTATCTCGGGATCCTGCTTTCGATCCTCCTTCTGGGGGGAGCCGTCTTTCTCTTCTTCTTTGATTACGAGGTCTCGGGAAGCGAACGGGAGGTCATGCTCCACGACCTTCTGACCAATTTCCTCGCGGCGATCTATCTCTATATCGAATGCATGCTGGTCGGCACCGTCATTGCCGGCGCCGTCGCCGCACGTTACGAGCCGGATCCGGACAAGGATTTTGTGATCATTCTCGGCTGCGGGCTGAAGAAGGACGGAAGGCCCACGCCGCTGCTGGCGGGCAGGATCGACCGTGCGCTGGCCTTCGGAAAAGCGCAGGAGGAAAAGACCGGAAAAAAGCCGGTCTACGTCGCCTCCGGCGGACAGGGACCGAACGAGATCATGGCCGAAAGCACATCCATCCGGAACTATCTGATCGAAAAGGGCGTCCCGCCGGAGCGCGTCGTCGAGGAAGACCGGTCCCGCGACACCCGGGAAAACATGCTCTTTTCAAAAGACAAGATCACGGCGATCAGACCCGACGCCCGGATCGCCTTTTCCACCACGAACTACCACGTGTTCCGGAGCGGGCTTCTGGCCCGGCGCGTCAAGATGCGCGCGCAGGGGATAGGCGCCAAAACGAAATGGTATTTCTGGCCGAACGCGGCCGTAAGGGAATTTGCGGGGCTTTTGGCAAACCACCGGGGAAAGCAGGCGCTGATCCTCGGCGGCATGATTGCTTTTTATCTTGCCCTGACGCTGTATTCCTACCGGTGAGAGATCCCGCGGGAATGCTTTCCGGAGGCTTATGAAGAAGAAAATCCCCGGCGGGAAGCGCCGGTGAACACTTTTGAAAGGGAGGAAGATCCATGCGGCGATCTTTCGGACGGAGCCCGGTTTCCATCAGGATACTCGCGGTTATGCTCCTGATCCTGATTCTCGTGCCTTTCCTCGGCGAAACGGCGAAGGCCGGGGCGGCGGAGGCTTCCGCGAGGCCCTCTGTGAACGGCCGGCTTCGCTTTGAGGAGGGACGGCTTCTGGACCGGAACGGAGATCCCGCCATGCTCCGGGGCGTCAGCACCCACGGTCTGACCTGGTACCCCGCCTTCATCAACGAGGATCTCTTCCGTCAGATCTCCGGGGATTGGAACGCCAATCTCATCAGACTTGCCATGTACGCCTCGATCTACGCGGGGAAAGAAAAAGAAGAAAGCTACGCCCTGATGAAAAAGGGGATAGAGGCCGCCGTGAAGGCAGATCTCTACGTGCTGGTGGATTGGCACATGCTGGAAAAGGGAGACCCCAACGATGAAGCGGAGGAAGCCGCTGAGTTTTTTGCCCGCGTCACGGAGGATTTTCGCGACCTTCCCAATCTTCTATTTGAGATTTGCAACGAACCGAACGGAGAGGCGGACTGGGGCGCGGTGCGCGCTTACGCCGACAGGATCATCCCTCTGATCCGGGAGAAGATCCCCGATGCGCCGGTCATCGTGGGCACGCCGGAATATGACCGGAATCTGGGGGGAGCCCTGATGCGTCCCCTGGCGTACGGCAACGTAGGCTATACCCTGCATTTTTACGCGGCGTCCCACGGGGAGGGGCTCCGGGGCGAACTGGAGGCCGCGGCGGAGGCCGGGCTTCCCGTATTTGTCACCGAGTGCGGCCTTTCCGAGTCGGACGGGGACGGAAAGATCGACTTTGGCTCGGCGGCTTCGTGGTTTGCCCTTCTCGAAGAGAAGGGGATCGGCTACGCCGTGTGGAACCTTTCCGATAAGGACGAATCCTCCGCCTTTTTCAAGCCGGGCTTTGATCCCCGGGGGGAGATCCGGGACGGGGATCTTACGCCGGCGGGGCTCTGGGTGCGCGAGCTTCTCCGGGGAAGGTCGCCCGGGGAGATCCCGGCGCCTGCGGCCGTCCTGGAAAAGAACGGTGCTGAGGCCCTGCGCTCCCGGATCGCCCGTTCGATCGGCGACCGCGGAAACGAAGCCGTTTCCTCCTGGCTCCTTCTGGCCGGGGCGGCCGGAGGTCTCTTTCTGCTCGGCGCCGCGATCGGCCTTATCGGCCGGAGAAACTCCAAAAGACGGCACGCGGTTTACGACGACGTCGTTCCTGCCGGAAATACGAAGGGAAAGCGAAAAAAACGGGTATTCGCGGTGATCGGGCTTTGTTTCAGCATCTTTTTCACCTTGATCTATCTCGCCTGGCGTGTGGTGTGGTCGGTACCGCTGGGATCCGGCGTAGCGGCGGTGACGGGCAATCTGATCCTTCTTCTGGTGGAGCTGCTCGGATTTGTCGAGGCGATGGTCCTTTACCGCAATCTCTTCGGCCTTCGGGAGCATCCGCTGCCGCAGATCCCCGACGACGCCTGGCCCGAGGTGGACGTCTTTATCGCGACCTATAACGAGCCGGTGTCTCTTCTGAAAAAGACGGTGAACGGATGCCTGTATATGCGCTATCCCGATCCCGGGAAGGTTCATATCTGGATCTGCGACGACAACCGGCGAAAAGAAATGCGCGCGCTGGCGGAAGAGATGGGCGTCGGGTATTTCGACCGCCCGGATAACGAGGGGGCCAAGGCGGGCAATCTGAACGCCGCCATGAAAAGGACTTCCGCACCGTATATCGTCACCTTCGACGCGGACATGATCCCGCGGAGTGATTTCCTTCTGAAGACCATCCCGTATTTCGTGGACGTGGAGAGACGGGAAAGCGGAAAACCGGAGGGGAAAAGGCGTCGTCTGGGCCTTTTGCAGACGCCGCAAAGCTTTTACGACCCCGACGTGTTCCAATACGCGCTCTATTCCGAAAAGCGGGCGCCTAACGAGCAGGATTTCTTTTACCGCACCATAGAGCCCGCCAAGACCGCCACCAACAGCGTGATTTACGGCGGCTCCAACACGGTGCTCTCCCGCCGCGCACTGGAGGACGTGGGGGGCTTCTTCACCGGCTCGGTCACCGAGGATTTCGCCACCGGCCTTCTGATCGAGGCGGCGGGTTATCTGAGTCTCGCCCTGCCCGAGCCGCTGGCCAGCGGCCAGACCCCCAACACCTTCCGGGATCACGTCAAGCAGCGCACCCGCTGGGGAAGAGGCGTGATCGTCACGGCGAAAAAGCTCGGGATCTTCAGACGGAAAAACCTTTCTTTCGCTCAGAAGATCAGCTACTGGAGCTCGGTGATCTACTGGTATTCCCCGGTGAAAAACCTGATCTACCTCTCCGCGCCGCTTCTTTACGCGGTGTTCGCCGTTCCGGTGTTCAGATGCAGCTGGCTGGAGCTTTTGATCTTCTGGCTCCCTGCCTTTTTCATGCAGGATATCGCCCTGCGCCTGAACAGCGGCAACGCCATTTCAACAAAGTGGAGCGGCATTTATGAGATCAGCGTCATGCCGCACCTTCTGATCCCCGTTCTGCAAGAGTCCATGGGCATCCGGATCAAGAGCTTCAAGGTGACCGACAAAACGCAGAGACGCGGAAAGCGTACGCGTGACTTCCGCTCCATGATCCCCTTCCTGGTCTTTATCGCGCTTTCGCTCGCGGGGATCGTGAGGATCCTCGTAACCTTTGAGCCGACCCAGACCGTCAGCCTTCTGATCCTGCTTTTCTGGCTGGTGCGCAATCTCTATTTCCTTCTGATGGCGCTTTTTCTGGTGGATGGACGGGACGGCGACGGAGAGCCCGTGCGGGTCACCGATGCGGAATTCGTCACGGTCAGATCCGGAAACGCCGCTTATGAGGGCGTGACCACCCTTTTGACCGAGCACAATCTGACGGTCTATCTGGACGAGGGTCATGATCTTGGCATCGGCGAAGCGGTGACCGTGGCTATAAGCGGGAACAGCGTCTCGGTGGAGCTTGGAGGCGTCGTCACCGGGATCAGGGAATCGCGGAACGGCGCGGCGCGCACCCACACCGTGGAGATCCTGGATTTCCGGGGAGAGGAGCTTGCCTATACCGAGCTGCTTTACGACCGGGTCCCCACTCTGCCGCAGTCGCTTCACCGGGATTTCGGCGTATTGGCCCATTTCTGGCAAAACGTAGCGTACCGCGTGGCGCGGACGCGAAAGTGAGAACGCGCTCTCTCGGAGGGATTTATGAAAAAAGGTTTGTTTTCGGAGATACCCCGGCTGGAAAAGGACGGGATCACTCTGTCCCGGCTCCTTCCGGAGCACGCGGAGAGTCTTCGGGAACTGATCGGGAATCCCCGG
>CACYBP010000345.1 GCA_902772625.1 Oscillospiraceae bacterium | reverse complement strand
CCCTATTCCTTCGGCCCTTTCAAGACAAGGGAAGCTATGCTGCTTCAAAGGATCTCCGGAGAAAGGGAATAAACGAATTTGCTCAATAAAGCGGTCCGGAGACGGTTGCTCCGGGCCGCTTTTATCGCCCGGACGAACGACCGGCGGGCGGGTTTTGAGAGAAATCCCGCAAAGCTATTTGATCTTGCAAAGAAAAGCGCGGTCTGATACAATACCCCTGTCGTCCCGAAAACGGGACCGGATGCACATCTTTCCGGAAAGATGCGTCCGGATCAATCTCACCGGAAAAGGAATCGCGTTTATGAAACCCGCACGAAGTCAGATTCTGAACGATATCTCGGTGCTTGCGATCTGCTTTTTCGCAGGCGCGGGGAATTATATGAACGCCGCCATCAACACCTTTCAGGAGGCGTTCCCCGAGATAGAGCAGTCGGTCATCATGCTGGTCTCCACGCTGCCCAGCGTCATCGCCGTTCCCTCCATGCTTCTGGCGGGAAGGCTGGTGGGATCAAAAGTATCTTATAAAGCGCTCAGCATTCTGGGATCGGTCCTGATCGTCCTGGGAGGAGTCACGCCCTTTTTCGTGACCAGAAGCTGGACCTTTATTCTGCTCTGCCGGGCGATGCTCGGCGTCGGCGCCGGAATGTACGGGGTGAGGAATTCCTTTATCATCCGCTCGGTCCCGCCGGAAAAGATCGTTCTGATGACCGGGCTTTCCACGGTGGCGCTCACCGTGGGCGGATCCTTTTCGGGACCGGCGGTCGGCGCCCTCGCTTCGGTCGGATGGAATTACGCATTTCTTTACGATCTCGTGCCCGTGATCATCCTGATCCTGGTTATCGTCGGGATGAAGGAACCGGAAAAGCTTCCGGAGATCCCGAAAGACGGCGCCGGGGGGAAGAGGAGCGCGGGAAAGCTCTCCTGGAAGATCTGCTTTTACGCCCTGACCCAGCTTCTCATCATCGGCACGCTTTATCCGATGACGGTTTCGGGCGTCTCGATCTATTTCGACAGGTACGGGCTGGGATCGCCGGCTCTCGCGGGACTCGTGATGTCGCTCTTTCCGCTTCTGGGGGTAGTCGGCAATCTCTTCCTGAACCGGATCATGAAGCTTTTCAGGCGCTTTACGATCCCGGTTATGGCGTTCCTCGTGATTCTGGGGGCGGGCTTCTCTCTGATCTTCCATTCACTGATCACCACGGCGGTCAGCTATTCCCTCGCGGGCTTCGGGTATCACGTCATCATCGGCGTCCTGCAGGTGTATAACGGCCTGGAAGCGCCTCCCGAAAAGCTTGCGGTGGGTTCCACTCTGATCCTTGCCTCCAAAAGCGTCGGGATCTTCCTTTCCAGCTATTTCATCACGGCCTGCACCTGGGCTTTCGACCTCAAAAACAGGATCGGGATCGAAAACGCCTTCCTGGGGTGCATCATCGTTTACGCGCTTCTCCTTCTTTTCACTGTACTGGTGAGGGTGACTCCCGACCGGAAGGAGACCGGGCGGCCCGAGACGCCGGAGACTTGATAACCGCAGAAAGAGACCGCCGTACAAAGCTCCCGAAAGGAGCTCTGTGCGGCGGTTCAGTATATCCTTTACGGATCGGAGAACGGGAAAGGGGAGAGGATCAGATCCTTTCCAGCACCGGGATGCTCTCCAGAGGAGCCGCAAGCTCCACGGTGCTTCCTCCCTCGTAGACCCTGCCGTCGCGCCTGTCGCGCCACCGGCAGCCCGCGGGCAGGTAGGCCGTGACGCGTCTTGCGCCGGGCTCCAGCACGGGGATCACCAGAAGATCGCTTCCGAACATGTGCTCGAAGGGGGTCTCCCAGGCCTTCGGGTCATCGGGGAAGGCGTAGAACAGGGGGCGGATCGGCGGATCGCCCGCCGCGGCCTCTTCCATGGTCCTGCGGATATAGGGACGCATCTTTTCGCGTGTCTCGATATGCGCCTTCATGATCTCGTAGGCTTCCTCGCCGTAGCTCCAGATCTCGTTGGGAGGATCCTTGCCCTCCTCGCGCCTTCCGGCCCGGGCGCCGTGCATCCGCATCACCGGGCAATAGGTGGCCCACTCGAACCAGCGGATCAGAAGCTCCCGGAAGGCCTCGTCGTCCCGGTCTCCGTCGATGAAGCCGCCGATATCGCTGGTCCACCAGGGGATGCCGGCCATGGCCATGCTCTGGCTGGTGGCGATCTGTTCCCGGAAGGCCTTCCAGGTGGTGAAGATGTCGCCCGACCACACCAGCGCGCCGTATTTCTGGCTTCCCGCCCAGGCGCAGCGCACCAGGCTTACGGGCTTATCCACGCCGGCGCTTTTCTGCCCCTCATAGAAGAGGCGCGCATAATCGCGCGGATAGACGTTGCCGATCTTTTCCACCGGACCCGCGGCGTAGGAATAGAGATACATGTCCTCGGGAATGGACACCTCCGGCTCGGCGCAGTCAAGCCAGAAAAGCCCCACGCCCTTGTCGAGATAGTTCTTTTTCACCTTATCCCAGACGAAAGCTCTCGTCTCGGGGTTCGTGACGTCGATGGCCGTCAGGCTTTCGTCGAAGAGGATGCAGCAGGGGACGCCGGCGTCGGCCTCCATCAGAAGGCCCTTTTCGCGCATTTCCCTGTAGTTCTCGCTCCTTCTCTCCACCGTCGGCCAGATGGAGACCGCAAGCTCAATCCCCATATTCTTCAGCTCCCGGCACATCCCCTCGGGATCCGGCCAGCAGGCCGGGTCGAATTTCCAGTCGCCGTGGGCGGTCCAGTGATAGAAGTCGATCACGATCACTTTGAGGGGGATGCCCCGGGCGTGGTATTCCCGCGCCACCTTCATCAGCTCGTCCTGGGTCGCGTAGCGGAGCTTGCACTGCCAGAAGCCCATGGCGGCCTCGCTCATCATCGGGGCGTGGCCCACCGCGTCGAAATAGGCGTGCAGGATCTCGCCCGGCGTATCGCCCGCGGTGATCCAGTAATCCAGAAGATCGGTGGAATCGGCCTCCCAGAGGGTGCCGTTTTCGGCGAAGGTGGCCCGGCCCACGGCGGGGTTGTTCCAGAGCATGCCGTAACCGCGGCTGGAGAGGACGAAGGGGACGCTGGCCTGCTTGTTGCGCTGGCGAAGCTCCAGAGAGGAGCCCTTGCGGTTCAGGATCCCGTCGTCGTACTGCCCCATGCCGAAGAGCTTTTCGCCCGCGTAGGCCTTCATGCGGTATTGGAGACGCCAGCCGCCTCCGGGAAGCCTCCGCCAGATGCGGGCGGGGTAAAGGAGCGGGTCGTGGATCGGCTCGGGCTTCTGAAGGCTGATCCCCTGCCAGTGCTCGCCGGTCAGCTCCTCACCCCGTTGATTATAAAAAGTCATCTCAGGTCCCTTGAAGCGGACCTCGATCCTGCCGTTTTTCAGGATCGCGCCGTCTTCGGTCAGCCGGATCTCGGCTTTGACCGGGGCGGGCTTTTCCAGAGCGCCCACGGTGTTTTCCCGAAGCACCCCGTCCTTTGCGCCGCGGACGCGCACCGCGTTTTCGCCCCAGGGCTCCACCCAGACTCTCTCGCGCTCGAAGCCGTAGACGAGTCTGCCGTCTTGGATCTCAAACATAAACCCGTATTCCTCCTTCAAAAAACATGTCCTTCCGTATTATACACCGCTCTTTCCCCTTTGGGAAGAGGGAAAAAGCGGATCGGCAAAAGCCGGGGAGAAAACGCGCCGCTTTTTGTTGACGAAGATCGCGCAAGATGGTAAAATGATCTCAAAAAGAGGGCGTGGGGTGTCTTTCACGCCGCGCGGAAGGGAGTCGGATATGAATAAGGATATCAGAAACGAAAAGGATCTCGCGCTTTTCGGACCCAACGTATGGGTCTTCTCTCCGGAGGACGATCCGGAGGAGATCGAAAGGGTCACGGGTGAAATCTACGAAAAGCAGGAGGCGAACCAGTTCGGAAGCGAGCGTTACGCCTTCTTCTTCAGGCCCGGCGAGTATAAAGCGGGCTTTACGGTGGACGTGGGCTTTTATACCCAGGTCGCGGGTCTCGGGGAGGTCCCGACGGATACGAAGATCCCCGCTCTCCGGTCGCTGGCGCGCTGGCTCGGGAACAATCCGCAGAATCACAACGCCTGCTGCAATTTCTGGAGAGGACTGGAAAACCTGGAGCTGAAAAGCGACACGGTCTGGGCCGTGTCCCAGGCCACCGATCTCCGCCGGATCCAGGTGGACGGGGATCTCTATCTCCACGACGAGCACGGATGGTGCAGCGGCGGCTTCCTTTCGGACTCGCTCATCCTCGGAAAGACCGATTCGGGCTCCCAGCAGCAGTGGCT
>CACYBP010000344.1 GCA_902772625.1 Oscillospiraceae bacterium | reverse complement strand
AGTATAATCGCTTCCCTCGGGCAGGATCGCCGAGGCGTAGAGCCGGTTCAGGGAGAACATGCCCGGATCCCATCCGCCCGAGATCAGAGCGACCTTTCCGCCCGCCTTCGCCGCTTCGTCCACCCGGGCAAAATGCTCCGGGATCTTCGCGTGAGTATCAAAGCTGTCGATCACGTTGAAATCCCCGGCCAGCGCCGGCGTGGCCTCCGGCAGATCGGTAGCGCTGCCGCCGCAGAGGATCAGAACGTCGATCTCATCCCTGTATTTTTTCACCTCCGACGCCGGATAGACCTTCGCGCCGGTGAGGGTCTTCACACTTTGGGGATCCCGGCGGGTGAACACGCCGAAAAGCTCCGCGTCGGGATTCTGTCTGACGGCGCATTCCACGCCGCGTCCGAGGTTGCCGTAGCCGTAGATCGCGATTTTCATAGGTTTTCCTTTCTTTTCCCCTCCCGGGGGATCTCTCCTGTGGTTTCGGGTCCTTATCAGATCAAATCCAGCTCGCGCATCCGGTCGAACAGGATCTTCTCATGCTCTTCTTCCATCGGCGTCAGGGGCAGGCGCAGGGTATTCCCACCGAAGCCCAGACGCGCCATCGCCGCCTTCACCGGGATGGGGTTGACTTCTGAGAACAGGGCGTTGATCAGAGGCAGGTATTTTTTCTGCATCGCCATGCTTCCCGGAAGATCTCCCCGGAAGAAGGCGCGGCACATCCCGGCGGTCTCGCGGGGCATGACGTTGGAAAGCACCGAGATCACGCCCTGGCCGCCCATGGCCATGATCGGCACGGCCTGATCGTCGTTGCCGGAATAGATATCCAGCCGGTCGCCCGCCAGGGCGAAGGTCTCCACGATCTTGCTGAGATTGCCGTTCGCCTCCTTGACCCCGACGATCTGAGGATGCTCCGAAAGAGCCAGATAGGTGGCGGGTTCGATGTTGACGCCGGTGCGGCTGGGGACGTTATAGAGGATCAGGGGCTTTCCCGCCGCGTCGGCGATGGTTTCGTACATGCGCACCAGCCCCTTCTGGGTGGCCTTGTTGTAATAGGGAGTCACCACCAGAAGCGCGTCGTAGCCGACCTCCGAGGCAAAGCGCGAAAGATCCACGGCGTAACCGGTGTCGTTGGAGCCGGTGCCCGCGATCATGGGCACCCGTCCCGCCGCCCGCTCAAAGGCGAAGCGCAAAACCTCCCGGTGCTCCGCGTCGGTGAGGGTGGAGCCTTCGCCGGTGGTGCCGGCGATGACCAGGGCGTCGATCCCCTCCCCGATCTGCCAGTCGATCAGTTTCCCGAAAGCTTCATAATCCACCCCTTCCGGGGTCAGGGGCGTGATGAGCGCGGTGGCCGCGCCGCGAAAGACGGGATTTTTTCCTTTCATAACGGTTCTCCCTTCGGATTCTTCGTCGTTTTTGTTCTGAATTTTTAGAAAAAAGGCCGGCGCGGAGTCCGCGCCGGCCGAATCCTGCTTTTTCCCGTGTCCGGACGAAAACGCCCTGGACGAAAAAGCTTTCCGGTCATAGCTCTCCGCGAAACGCGACAGTCAAGGGGATCTTCTCCCGTTGCCCAGGAAAGGGGTGCAGCTCCCCTTCCTTCGGCAGCCGTCCCTTTCCCGCCGGAAACGACCTTGCCCGGTCTTTCACGCCAGCGGTACTCCTGAAGGCTGCGCCTCTATTCCTTCCTGCTTTTCACTTCTTTATTATAGTATCACGCCCGCGCGCTCTTGTAAAGCGTTTTTTTTGCCGAAATTCCCCCTCAAATCCCGGGCTTTTTATGGATTCGTCCAAGAAAAGCGGGATCCAGCGGGTCGGAGACCCGCTTTTCGGCCTTTACTTTCCCTCCGGTCCGTGATATGATGACCGTGAAAAAAGCGAAGGGAGCGATAGAATTGACCTTTGAAAAGATATGCGATCTTGCCCCGAGCGCCGAAAACCGGCGCAACAGCGAGGGGGATTTCCTCCTTCTGAAGGACGGGAGGATCCTTTTCGTCTACTCCCGCTACGGCGCGGGAGACGGCGACGGCGACGCGGCCGATCTTTATTTCACGGTCTCCTCCGACGGCGGGAAGAGCTTTGCCCCGCCCGCTCTTCTCCTCTCCCGCGCTTCTCTCGGCGCGGACAATCTGATGTCGGTGACTCTCCGGCGCATGAAAAACGGCGACGTGGGCCTCTTCTTCCTGAAAAAGACCGCGCCGTACCAGTGCCGGCTGTATCTTTCCCGCTCTTCCGACGAGGCAAAGACCTTTTCCCCTCCCGTGGCCTGCATCCCGCACCGGGGATACTTCGTGGTGAACAACGACCGGGTGATCCTGACGGGGGAGGGAAGATGGCTTGTCCCCGCCGCCCTGACCGAGGTCCTGATCGACGATGAGACCGGGGAAGGCAGCTACGGTCCGGCCCACATGATCCTTTACGCCTCGGACGACGACGGCGTCACCTGGTATAAAAAGAGCGAGGTCCGCCCGGCGGGCGGCTTCGAGCGGAGCCGGACCGGTCTTCAGGAGCCGGGACTCGCGGAGCTTGCCGACGGGACGCTCTGGGCCTGGTTCCGCACCGACACCGGATGGCAGTACGAATCGATCTCCCACGACGGAGGGGAGCACTGGTCAAGTCCGGTGCGTTCGGATTTCACCTCCCCGGCCTCCCCCGCCTCGATCAAGGCTCTGTCCGACGGTTCTCTCCTCGCCGTGTGGAACCCGGTCCCCCTTTTCTTCGGGAAAAGCGACCGCGCAAATGGGATCTGGACCGGCGGCAGAAATCCCCTGGCCGCCGCCCGGAGCTTCGACGGCGGGTTCACCTTCTCCGCTCCCTTTACTCTGGAGGACGACCCCGAAAGGGGCTTTGCCTACACCGCGATCAAAGAGCTTCCCGACAAATCGGTCCTTCTCGCCTATTCGGCGGGCGGGAAAGAGGACGGCGGGATGCTCAACCGCCTCCGCATCGCGCGCCTCCGCATCTGATGCAGGTCATATATAGCTTT
>CACYBP010000343.1 GCA_902772625.1 Oscillospiraceae bacterium | reverse complement strand
GTGGTATACTGCACTTGAATAAGCAAAGGCTAACTTCTGCGAAGAGATCCGTTCCGGGAAAAGCGCCGCGAGCGGATCTGAAGGGGGAAAGAAAAGATGAAGTGGCTTTCGGTGATCGAGGGGATCCTGATCCCCTTTCTGGGGACGAGCCTCGGGGCGGCCTCGGTCTTTTTTCTGAAGAAGAGCATGAGCCGGGAAAACGGCCGGGCGCTTTCGGGCTTTGCCTCCGGCGTGATGGTGGCGGCGTCCTTTTTCAGCCTGCTCCTTCCGGCGATGGAGCAGAGTGCGGATATGGGGGCCCTGGCCTTCCTGCCCGCGGCCCTGGGGTTCCTCATCGGCGTATTCTTCCTCCTGTTTCTGGACAGGGTCATTCCCCATATGCATCTGGACAAGAGCGAGGAGGGGCCGAAAAGCGGCCTCCGGCGCACCACGAAACTCGTCCTGGCGGTGACGCTCCACAATCTGCCGGAGGGCATGGCGGTGGGGATCGTGTACGCCGGGTGGCTTTACGGCCGGGACGGCGTCTCGGCCTCGGGCGCTCTGGCGCTGGCGATCGGGATCGCGCTGCAGAATTTCCCGGAGGGGGCCATCGTCTCCATGCCGCTCCGGGCCGAGGGGATGAAGAAGGGGAAAACCTTTCTCTACGGCGTCCTTTCAGGGGCGGTGGAGCCGGTAGGCGCGGTACTGACGCTTTTCGCGGCGGGACTTGTGCTACCGGTGCTTCCCTATCTTTTGGGATTTGCGGCGGGCGCCATGTTCTACGTGGTGGTGGAGGAGCTGATCCCCGAGATGGCCGAGGGAAAGCATTCCAACGTGGGGACCGTGGCCTTCGCGGTGGGATTCGTTCTGATGATGGCGCTGGACGCGGCCTTTGGATGAAAAGCTCCGGAAAAGAGGAACAAGAGGCCCCGCGCGGGATCCCGCGCGGGGCGTTTCTTTGACTCGGGGAGAAAGGGGGAGAGGATGCTTACCAATCCTGCACGGTGCCGTCCTCGCGCCTCCAATGGGGATGCTCGTAGGTGGAGGTGGGCTCCAGCGCCTTGAGGTCGATGTCGATGCCGAGTCCCGGCCGGTCGCCCATGGTGAGGAAGCCGTCCTTGAAGGTCACATCGTAATCCAGCCACGCCGGGTGATTGCCCGAGAGCCAGTCCTCCTGACACATGAAGTTGGGCACCGCGAAATCCACGTGCATCGCGGCCAGGAAGCCCACGTGCGGCACGCCGTGAGGCACCATTTCCATGTAATGGGTCTCGCCGTAAGCGGCGATCTTGCGCATCTCGGTGATGCCGCCGCAGTTGCAGATATCGGTGCGCAGATAATCGATCAGATCCTCCTCGATCAGGCACTTGTAGTCCCACTTTGCGCCGAACTTCTCACCGGTGCCGAGAGGCACGTCGGTGTGGGCGCGCAGGACCCGGAACATCTCGGGACTGTCGGAGCGGAGGGGATCCTCCACGAAGAAGGGATGATAGGGGGCGATGCGGTTGCAGAGCTCCACGGCGCGGGGCGGAGACAGACGGGTATGGCACTCGAAGATGATCTCGATCTCGTCGCCCACGGCTTCTCTGAGGGCCTTCATGAATTTCTCGCTCTTGCGCACCTGGACGCCCGGCTCGTAAAAGCCGTCTTCACGGTTGTCGTGGGGGCAGATGCGCAGAACGGTGTAGCCCTTTTCCACGGTCTTCAGGCCGTTTTCGGCCAGTTCCTCGGGGGTCTTGCCGCCGATGCCGATATAGGCGCGCAGCTTATCGCGGCATTTGCCGCCCAGAAGCTGGTATACAGGAACGCCCAGAGCCTTGCCTTTGATGTCCCAGAGGGCCATATCGATGGCCGAAAGCGCCGATTGAAGCACCGGGCCGCCTCTCCAGAAGGTGCCGCGGAAAACGTCCTGCCACAGATGCTCGATCCTCTGGGGATCTTTTCCGATCAGATAGTCGCGCATGTTGGTGACCGCGCCTTCCACTGCCAGCTCCCGGGTGTGGAGGGTGCCTTCGCCAAGCCCCGTGATCCCCTCGTCGGTTTCGACGAGCACGTACTGCTGGCGCGCGGAGCGGATATTCTTGATATCGGTGATTTTCATTGCCATGCCTTCCTTTCGGTGGTTTGTGCCCCCATCATAGCACAATCGAAAACGGTTGACAAGCCCGCATTTTCTCTGTATAATAGAAATTAATCAAAGTGCGCGCGACTCCGGGAAAACGCCCCGCGTGGGAAAGAGGGAACGGCTCCGTCCGCTCCCATGGGTTGGAAAGGGGCTTTTCGGGCCGCGCCGGAAAGGATAAAATGATGCTGGGAGAAAACGTGAAAAAGCTGGGCTTCGGCTTTATGAGGCTTCCTCATATCGGCGAGGAGACCGATCTGGAGCAGGTCAAAAAGATGGTGGATCTTTTCATGTCGAAGGGGTTTACCTATTTTGACACCGCCTACGTCTACGACGGCGGCAAGAGCGAGGAGGCGCTTCGCGACGCCCTGGTGAAGAGATATCCGCGCGAAAGCTTCACCGTCGCCACCAAGCTTCCCCTCTGGAACACCGGCACCACCTTCGAGGACTTCCGGAAGCTGACCGACACTTCTCTGGAGCGCCTCGGTGTGGACTACGTGGATTTTTATCTTATCCACAACATCAACGACAATAAATACGAGGAATATAACGTCTGGGAGTACATGAAGGGCCTGAAGGCCGAGGGCAAGGCGAAGCACATCGGCTTCTCCTTCCACGGCACCCCGGAGCTTCTGGAAAAGGTCCTCTCGGAGCATGACGAAGCCGAATTCGTCCAGCTCCAGATCAACTACAACGACTGGGAGAACCCGGATATCGCCTCCCGCCGGTGCTACGAGATCGCCCGCGCCCACGGAAAGCCCGTGGTCATCATGGAGCCGGTGAAGGGCGGCGCTCTGGCGACCCTTTCCGACGAGGTGGCCGCCCCCTTCCGTGCTCTGGATCCGAAGGCCTCCAACGCCTCCTTCGCCATCCGTTACGCCGCCTCCCTCGACGGGATCATCGCCGTGCTTTCGGGCATGTCGACCCTTGCCCAAGTGGAGGACAACGTGGCCTACATGGACGATTTCAAGAAGCTTTCGGAGGAAGAGCGCCGGGCCGTGGCCGCGGTGGTGGAGAACCTTCAGAAGGTCAGGACCATCGGATGCACCTCCTGCAAATACTGTGTGGAGGGATGCCCGATGCAGATCAACATCCCCCGGGTCATCAGCGCCATGAACGTCAAACTCAAGTACAACAACCTTCCGGACGCAAAGCGTCAGCTGGGCTTTGCCACCAGAGACGGCGGAAAGCCGTCAGACTGCATCGCCTGCCAGGCCTGCGAGGGCGTGTGCCCTCAGCATCTTCCGATCTCGAAGATCATGGCCGAGGCCGCCGAAACCCTGGAGTAATTCAGAAGAGAAAAAACGAAAAGGCGTGTTGAAAAACACGCCTTTTTGCGTTAGAATGATAGAAAAGAAAAGGCGCGGATGCGCCGGAGGAGGTAACGGCATGAGGAAAATCGATCTCACCGCGGTCGGACGGAAGGACGTCCGCCTTCTTGGGGAAAAGGGAGAGGAAAAAAGCTTTCTCTTCGGAAAGAGCGGAGGCAAGCTGGAGATCATCTCCCCGGAGGATATGAAGTATCATTATCTCGTGGGCTTCGCCGAGGTAAAGGCCAACCATTCGGTGGCGATGGAGCTGAATTTCTTCCGGAAGGACGAGGAGTCTTTCCGCATCGGTCTGCGCTTCGGGATGCTCCCGGGGATCCGGACTCTTCTCTGTCTGGATCTCACGCTGATCGATTCCCGTACCGTCTTTACCGACCGCACGCCGGGCACCCTGAAGCTGGTGGTCCACGGCAACCGCACCGAAAAAGAGGAGGTCGCCCGGATCGAATTCGGCCTGAAGGAATGCTTTGAGGACGTGGAGATCGCCCTTTCGGACTTCGCCCTCACCGATGAAAAGCCGGAAGAGTTCCCGATCCCCGACAAAAAGATCCTCGACGAATTCGGTCAGTGGACCGGCAAGGACTGGCCCGGAAAGGTCAAAAGCGAGGAAGAGCTGCGCGAAGGGCTTCTCTCCCGGCTGGACCGCGGAAACTGGGAAAGGCTTCCCGGCAAGACGAAATGGGGCGGCGAAGAGGGAAGAAAGCTTTCTGACGGCGCGGGCTTCTTCCGCACGAAGAAGACCTCCGACGGCCGGTGGCACATGGTGGACCCCGACGGGTACGAATTCTTCTCCATCGGCGCCGACTGCGTCAACCCCGGCGACAGCGCGCGGGTGGACACGCTGGAAAAGCTCTGCGACTTCCCGCCCGAGCCGGCGCTTTCGGCCGCGTCCCAGTCGGGCTTCCGCAGGGATCAGAGTTACCGGTTCGTCAACTACACCGTGGCGAATCTGGTGCGGGTGTTCGGGGACGAATGGAAGGAAAAATGGCGCGAGATCGCCGAAAACGTCCTGATCGGCAGCGGCATGAACACCGTGGCCAACTGGTCGGCCGACGTCTTCCGGGAGGGCGAAAAGCGCATCCCCTACGTCTACCAGACCGGCGATTTCCCCGCCACGAAGACGCCGGTCTTCCGCGATTTCCCCGACGTGCTCTCGGAAGAATACAAAGAGAACGCGAAAGAATTCGCAAAATCGCTCCTTCCCCTGAAGGACGACCCGTGGCAGATCGGCTATTTCCTCCGCAACGAGCCGGAGTTCGCCTTCGTGCCGAATCTTCTGATCGCCGACGAGGCGCTCCGGAACCCCGCGAAGACCGCGTCGAAGGCCGGAGTCATCCGAGCGCTGGAGAACAAATACGAAAAGATCGGCGCACTGAACGCGGTCTGGGGAAGCGGATACGAAAGCTTTGCGGAGATCGGAACGGGCGGCGTCATCGAAAAATACCCCGCGGCGCGCCCCGATCTTTCGGAGATCTCGAAGTTCCTGGTGTCGGAATACGTGCGCATCCCCTCCGAGGCCTGCCGCGCGGCCGATCCCAATCACCTGAATCTCGGCATGCGCTGGGCGGTGGCCGACTCCCCCGAGCAGATGGCCGGATGGGAAAACTTCGACGTCTTCTCCATCAACAATTACAGCTTCTCCCCTCTGAAGCTCATCGATTACGTGGCCTCCCAGGGGGTGGATCTGCCCATCATGATCGGCGAGTTCCACTTCGGCTCGCTGGACGCGGGTCTTCCCGCCACAGGCCTGAAGGGAGTTCTGACCCAGACCGACCGCGCGAAGGCCTTCCGCCACTATATCGAATCCTGCGCCTCCCACCCCAACGCCGTGGGCGCCCACTGGTTCCAGTTCAACGACCAGAACGCCCTGGGAAGGTTCGACGGGGAGAATTACCAGATCGGCCTGGTGGACGTGTGCGTCCGGCCCTACGACGAGATGGTGAAGGCCAGCCGCGAAAGCGCCCGGATGATCGCCGAGGTGAAAAACGGCGAAAGAGCCCCCTTCGACGAGCCCTTCGAAGAGATCCCCATGATCGGGTATTGAAAAAGAAACGAGGACGAATCTACGATGGATCCGAGACTTCGGGAATACGCGCGCCTGGCCGTGAGGCTCGGCGTAAACCTGCAGAAAGGCCAGACGCTTCTTCTCCGCGCGCCGGTGAGCGCACGGGACTTCGCCCGCCTGGCCGCCGAAGAGGCATATGCCGCCGGCGCGAGGGAGGTCGTCACCGAGTGGTATGACGACGCTCTTTCAAGACTTCGCTATCTCCACGCGTCGGAGGAGGTCTTCGACCTCCTCCGGCCCTGGGAAAAGGAAAAGCTCGACACCCTCGCCTCCGAGGATTTTGCCCAGCTTTCGATCTACGCCGAGGATCCCGAGGCGCTCTCGGGGGTGGATCCCGAAAGGATCCGCCGCTGGTCGGTGGCCCGGGGAAAGGCGCTGGAAGACTATTACGACAAAATGATGCGCAGCGATTTCTCCTGGTGTCTGGTGTCGGTGCCGGTGGAGCCCTGGGCCAGGAAAGTCTTTCCCGGCCTTTCGGGGGAGGAGGCCGTGTCCCGCCTGTGGGACGCGATCTATGAGACCCTTCGCATCACCGGCGACGGCCGCTCCTTCGAGCGGTGGGAGGCCCACGACCGGGAGCTTTCACGCCGGGCGGAAAGGCTTTCCGGGATGGATCTTCGCTCGCTTCACTATGAAAGCGGGCTCGGCACCGATTTCACGGTGGAGCTTCCCGCGGGATACCGGTTCCTCGGCGGCTCGGAAAAGAACCGGAAGGGCGTTTCTTTCATTGCCAACATGCCCACCGAGGAGATCTTCACCGCCCCGAAGAAGACCGGCTCCCGCGGCGTGCTGGCCGCGTCCCGCCCCCTGTGTCTCAACGGGACTCTGGTGAAGGACATCCGCTTCACCGTGGAGGACGGAAGGATCGTGAAGGCCGAGGCCTCCGAGGGGCTGGAGATCCTGATGAAGACGCTGGAGGTGGACGAGGGAAGCCGGTATTTCGGAGAACTTGCGCTGGTGGACAAGGATTCTCCCATCTCGCGGCAGGGGATCCTCTACTACAATACCCTCTTCGACGAGAACGCCTCCTGCCATATCGCCTTCGGCAACGCCTATCCCGACTGCGTGGCGGGCGGAGAAAACCTTTCCGGCGACGAGTACGGCAAGGTGGGCATCAATTCCTCCCTGACCCACGAGGATTTCATGATCGGCACCGACGATCTTTCGATCACCGGCCTTACCCGGTCGGGGGAGAAGATCCCCGTCTTCCGGAACGGAAGCTTCGCGTTCTGATCCCCGGGCTCCGGCGGGCC